>JACZXM010000266.1 GCA_022571615.1 Acidobacteriota bacterium
GCGTTCGCGCAGGATCTTGGCCCCGTAAGCCATACAGGCGATCGCCGGCAACTCATCGACCGCCCCGCGGCCCCAGACCTTGCCGTCCTCGAGCTTGCCCTCGAAGGGGTCGAAGCCCCAGGCGTTCGGATCGCCCACTCCGACGCAATCGATGTGGCCGTCCATGAGAATCGTGAGCGGTCCGTTGCCGATGCGGGCGAGAACGTTGCCGAGCTCGTCGAACCGTACCTCGTCGAAGCCGAGACTCTGGAACTCGCGCAGCGCGCGCTCGCAGCGCGGTCCCTCCTGCTTGCTCTCGGCGGGAATGGCGATCATCTCGCGCAGGAAGGTGACGATGTCGTCACGATGGGCGCGGGCGGCCTGTAGAGCCGCGGCCGCGGTGTCGGTCATGTCGTCTCCGATGCTCACGCGTGGCCGGGCTCGGCCTGTTTGGCGCGAAGGATCTCGAGCGCACCGCTATCCTGGTTGAAGGCCTCGATCTGTCGATCCCAGGCATCGAGACTCTCGACCAAATCTTCCCAGAACGCGGGGCTCCAGAGCGCGTCGAGCTCATCGACGCTCTTGCCCTGTTGCTCGACCCAGGTGAAGTACTTGAGGTTGTGGATCCGTTTGCGGTCGGTGAACCGCAGCTCTTGCAGATGGTCGGTGGTGGCTCCGAGCAGATAGCGCTCGAAATCCACGGCGGCATCCAAGGTGGTATAGGCACCCCGTTCCTGCTCCAGCTCCTCGAGGCGGGTGCGGTACATCTCGACCGAGTCGGTGAACGAGGTGAACAGGATGTCGTCGCCATCGAGCTCGAAGTAGCGCGCTGTCTTGATGGCGGCCAGCAGGTTGCAGATGCTCGAGATGCCCATCAGAGGCAGATCTGCCCGCACGTCCTCGGAAACACCCCGGCGGGCGAGCTCCTCGTCGCCGGCCGGTTCGTTGAACAGGCGCAGCAGCCGCATGGTGGCCTCGTCGTCGATTGCGGCCACCAGATCGGTGTTGCGGGCGTTGTGGATCCACGGCACGTGCTTGTCGCCGATTCCCTCGATGCGGTGCGCACCGAACCCGACGCTCAGCAGCGTGGGGCACTGGAGGGCCTCGACGGCGGTGATGCGTGCGCCGGGGAAATGGCGTTTCAAGTAGTCGCCGGCCGCCAGCGTGCCGGCGGATCCAGTGGCGCTCACCCAGCCCGCCAGGCGGCCGCCGTCGCCGGTGCGCTTCCAGGCCGACTCCACCGCCGGCCCGGTGACGCCGTAATGCCACAGGTAATTGCCGAACTCGTCGAACTGGTTGAAGATCACCGCCTCGGGCCGGGTGCGCCGGATCTCCTGGCAGGCGTCGAAGATCTCCTTGACGTTGCTCTCGGACCCCGGCGTGGCGAGAATCTCGGCCCCGATCTCCTCGAGCCAGGCGAAGCGCTCGCGGCTCATTTCCTCCGGCAGGATGGCGAGCGACTCGCAGCCCAGCAGCGCCGAATCGAAGGCGCCGCCGCGACAGTAGTTGCCGGTCGAGGGCCACACGGCCTTGTGGGTCGTGGGGTCGAACTCGCCGCTGATCAACCGCGGCACCAGGCAACCGAACGCCGCCCCGACCTTATGGGTTCCGGTCGGGAAGTGTTTGCCGACCAGGCCGACGATGCGCGCCTCGACTCCCGTGAGCTCCGGCGGTAGCTCCAGCACGTTGACCTCACCGAACAATCCACTCACGGGATCGTTGTGCCAGCCGATGCGGAACAGGTTGAGCGGGTCGAGCGCCTGCATGTCCACACCGGCCAGCTCCGTAACAACCGTCCGGTCGATCGCGGCCGGATCGCGCATTTGCGCAAAGGTCGGAATCAGGATGCCTCGCTCCCGGCACCGCTGCACGGCTCGAGCCCTGATTTCGTCTTTGACGGCGACGGACACGTCAGCATTTCTCCCTTCCCAAAAACGACCGATTCTACCAGGGTACGGGCGCGTTGGCCTGCGCTCCGACCGTTGTGACCGCCGGAGCTACCACGGCCCCTGCTAGCCCAGATAGGACGTTCCCCATTGCAGGGCGTGGAAGCGTTCCCACAGGGCCGGAGCGAGCTCCAGGGCCCGCCCGGCGATCGCTGTCGGGTCGAGCGTGGCATGGGTGTGGTTCTCGAGCAGTATCTTGCCGCGAGCCACGGTGTGGCGGACGGGATACTCGCTGGCGCCGTACACGAAATGGCCGAAGAGATTGGCGGGCTGCAGCGGGGTGGGCGGAACCGCATCGATGGCGATGAGATCGGCCGGTGCCCCTGGAGTCAGTTTCCCCAACGAGGGTTCGTCAAAGAAGCGCCGGGCGATGCGGACGTTGGAATGCAACAGGTCCGGCAGCGCGCCGAATCCCGCCATCGGGTCGCGGCGCGCGCCCCGATGCGACAGAAACGCAAAGCGCAGCGAGCGCAGCACCGACGAGGACATGCCGTCGGTGCCCAGACCGACCAGGCAACCGCGCTCCACCACTTCCTCGACGTCGAGTCGACCGACGCCGTTGTTGGCGTTGGATTCCGGATTGTGCAGGATGGTAGCGTCGTGCTCTGCGATTGTGGCGTAGGCCTTGGCATCCAGATGAATGCCGTGCGCGAGCAAGGCGCGCTCATCCAGAAGGTCAAATCGACACAGGCGCTCCACCGGATCGCAGCCGAAGGCACGTTGGGTCTCTGCCACGTCAACGGGGTCTTCGGCCACGTGGATGTGGCATCCGGCGCCGGCGGGACGTTCGTTGGCGACGGCTTCCAACGTCTCGTCGCGCAGCGTGAAGCTGGCGTGCAGCCCGAACACACCACGTACGCGGGCGTCGGTGCGGCGGGCGCGAAGAAAGCGCAGGTTCTCCGCGATCCCGGCTCGAGCATCCTGGGGGCCGTTGCGATCGGTGACCTCGTAGCACAGCAGCGCCGATAGACCGGCCTGCTCGATGGCACTGGCGATGATGTCGAGGCTACCGTCGATGAACGAGGGCGAGGCGTGGTGGTCGAACACAGTCGTGCACCCGTGGCGAATGCACTCGGCGGCCGAGATCTCCGCCGACACCCGCACGGTTTCTTCGTCCAGGGCGCGGTCCAGGCGCCACCAGAGCCGATCGAGCACCTCGGCGAAGTTGCGCATCGGCGTGCCGGGATCGAGCCCGCGCGCCAGCGCCGAGTAGAAGTGATGGTGCACGTTGACCAGACCGGGCAAGATCAGCCCGCCACGCGCGTCGAGCTGCTGCTCGGCCCGCGGATGTTCACGGCGCACCTCCGCCGCCGGCCCGACGGCGACGATCCGATCCTCCTTCCAGACGACGGCGCCGTCGCTCAACACCTGCGACCGCTGTCCGCCGGTGATGACGACCCCGTTGGCGAGAATCCCGTAGCTGCTCATGTTCGCACTTCGGGGGATGCGGCAGTCATGGTGCGACGAGGCTTTCGCGCCGGATCCATTGCCCGTAGCCCGGCGCGTCAAAGAGCTCGGGCCCGTCGTCCTGTCGCTGGTAGACACAACGCCCGCGCACGTACGTCGCATGCACGCGCCCGGTCAGCTCGCGTCCTTCAAGCGGAGTGTAGCGGTTCAGGTTGTGCAGGCCCTCCGCGTGCACGCTCCAGCGCTGCCGTTCGTGAAAGACGGTCAGATCGGCGTCGAATCCGGGTGCGATGCGACCCTTGCGCTTGTCGATGCCAAAGAACCTTGCCGGCGCCGAGGAGGTGATCTCCACCAGGCGATCGAGCGGGAACCTGCCGGTGCGGACACCGGCCGAGTACAGATAGGGTAGCGACAGCTCCACTCCCGGCACGCCACCGTAGTCGGTCCAGATCGAGCCGGTGTGCTTTTCCTCTGGCCACTGACCGGCGGCGTGATCGGTGGCGACATAGTCGATTTCGCGCGACGCGAGTCCCGTCCACAACCGATCTCGATCGGCGCCCGATTTCACCACCGGGGCGGTCTTGAGCACGGCGCCCTGTTGCGCCAGATCCTGGTCGGTGAAGGCCAGGTACTGCGGGCAGGTTTCGGCCGAGATCGGCAGGCCCTCTTGGCGCGCCGCGACCAACACGTCGAGAGCGGCCCCGGTGGCCAGGTGGACGATATGCACCCGCGCTTCGGTCTCGCGGCACAGCTCGCACATCGTGGTCACCGCCGCGATCTCCGCCGCGGGTGGCCGCGAGGCGGCGTAATCGAGCACCTCGTTGCGACCCTGCGCCTGCAAGCTGGCGGTCAACTCGTGGACCATGCTCCGGTCCTCGGCGTGGATCCCGACCGGGATCCCCAACTGCCGCGCCTCGCGCAGCACCTTGCCTAGCTGCTCCCGTCCCAGATCGGTGAACGTGTCCATGCCCGAGAGCATGTACAGCTTGATCGAGGCTACCCCGGCTTCCACCAGATCCGCCAGGTTCCGGCGCCAGTCCGGCTTGACGATGGTGTTGCCCGACACTCCGCCCCAGAGCATGAAGTCCACGTGCGCCTTGGGCGCGATGATCTGCAGCTTGTGGCGCAGGTTGGCCTCGCTTGTGACCGGCGGCAGCGAGGTGCCAGGCATGTCGACGATGCAGGTCACGCCCCCGGCCGCCGCCGCTCTGGTGCCGGACTCGAAGTTCTCCCGATGTGTGAACCCGGGATCGTTGAAGTGCACGTGGCCGTCGATGACACCCGGCAACACCAGCGCGTCGCCCAGGTCGATGAGCACCGCGCCTGCATCCGTCGCGATGCGCCCCGGCCGCTCCACCTCCAGGGCCGAGACCTGGAAGTCCGGGTTGTCCCCCACAGCCAGCCGGGTCATGGCCAGCCGGTGCCGCGCCGCAGAGAGACTCCTCCCCTGCTTCATCCACGGTTGCCCCGTCGGCATAATCAGGACCCGCTCAAGCCCCAGGCGAGCCCTGGCCTCCTCGGCGATGAGGAGGTGGCCCATGTGGGTGGGGTCGAACGTGCCGCCCAACAATCCAATCTTCGTAGTGAATGTCTTCTCCGCCTATCAACCTCATTTCCTTTTCAATAGTTCTTGCAGCATATTCGGAGCCTGGTGATTTCATATTATCTTGGGGTTGACTTTCTATGTGCTTAAAATATTATACAAAGGAAGTTAAATTATACCGTTTTGTTTGTGTTATAGATTTTCAAAAGAGCTTCAACAATATCTGGAATGTATTTAATCTCTGGTTCTGGGCCAGGATAAACCTTCCCATTTATCACTTTGCTAAATCTAATTGTTT
>JACZXM010000267.1 GCA_022571615.1 Acidobacteriota bacterium
GCCTCGCGATTCCACAGCCGGTCGCCGACGGTTCCCAGCCCGGCGCCGATCTCGAGCACACGCCCGTGTAGATACGGAGCCATGGTGCCCAGAATCCAGCGATAGTAGTTGTCCGCCTGCGAGAACGCCTCGAGCTCGGCGCCCGAGTACAGGAAGCCTGTGTCATCCATCTGCGATAACCGTCCTCGTCCGGATCGTAACCCGACCCACGCCCGTACCGTACCCTTGAGGCCTCGTGACGCTAATCTAGATAGATAACAGGGTGTCCGCGTAGCGTAACCGAGCCGCGAGATCGGGGCGATCCAGCCCCGGCCTGAGTATCCAGCCATGAGCCCGCCACGAATGCGTAAGTTCCCTCTTCTGCCGGTCATCGTGCTCGTCACCGGCGGCATCTTGCTCCCCGGCGCTACCGCCAGCCTCGGGGCGCAGACCGCTTCCTGGAGCTACTCGCCGCTGACGCCGGCTCAGGTGCGGGAGCTGCGCGCGACGATCACCAGCATGAAGGAGGCACCGCGCGGACCCTATCTGAGGATCCGCTGGTTCTGCGACGATGGAGCGGTGCTACCACCCGAGCCCTACGCCTGCCGCGAACACGGAGGAGGTCGGCAACACGCCGAGTACACCGAGGACACCCTGCGATTCGCGCAATGGGGATTCCATTTCGGCACCATCCTGGCGGCCACCGGCTACGAGGAGCTCTTTGACGCCGACAATGCCAACTACCGGTTGCGCGAGCTCGTCTTGCAGCACTACCTGGAAACGGTGGACGACGGCTGGGTCCTGCGGCGCGCCCGATACTACCGCGGTGCGCGTCAGATCGAGAGCGAGGAGGACATCGGCCGGCAGTTTCTGATTCGGGCGCTATCCGACCAAGCCTGGCAGCGCGACAACCCTCTTCTGACCACGATGCTGGTGCCGCTGATGCCCCATGGGCAGCCGGGCCTGCCCAGCGATCGGATGCGTGCTCTGGCGCTGCAGATATCGACTCTGGACCCAGAGTTCATGGACCTGCGGATCAAGATCCACTCCACTCCCGGTCCCGAAGACCTGCCGGCCGTGCGGCGCTTCCGGGATCGTCTGGGGCCGGACGCCTCGGGCGAGCAGATCCAGAAGCTCGAGGATCTGGTTGCCGATCTCGAATCACGCTATGAGCAAGATCTCGATCCAAACCGCTGGAGCGCATTGGCCGAGGGCCTGGAGGGAACCGGGTTGGCAGCGCGGGTGGCCGAGCTTCCGAAGCGATTGGCCGACAGCAGCGGGCGCGAGCAGCTACGGGTATTGTCCCGGCTGTTGCGCGATCTGCGCGAGCTGCTCAACGAGGCCACCGGCATCGGACACGGAGCCGACGCCGGCTCGCTGTCGCTTGCTGTGCTCGACACGGTCTGGGCCCTGGATGCGGCTCTCTTCAACGCCACCAGCAGCTGGAGCGGGCCGGCGCCAGGAGTCCATGCGTCGCGCCGGGAACTGCTCGGCGTGGCAACCGAGTTGCTTGATGCCGCCTATGGAACCGGATGGTTGAGCGCACGAGAGCGAGAATCGCTCCAGGAAGCCATCGAAACGCTCCTCAGCAGCCCGCGTCAGGAGGTCACCGACGCCCGCTACTACGCGACGATGAAGTACATCGCCAGCGCCTTGGATTGGGCTCCGGCGGCGCTGCATCAGGTGTTCGGTCCGGTACACGAACGCTACGCGCCGGTGGAGCCGCTGGTGAAGCGCTTCGCCGACAACGCGCTCCGAGGCTCGAGTCTGCTGGCGTTCTCACGCTTGATGGAGCAGCTGGTCTCCGACGCCGCCCGGCAGGCCGGAATGGTGCACGTCATCCTGGGTGACGAGATCCGTTCACGAGTTATGGCGCTCAACCCGGGCGTCGCCGTCGGCCCTCTGCACGTGATCTCCCAGCGGTCCGAGCTTGGCGAGCTGGACCCGAGTGGCGTTTATGTCCTGCCCGAGACCCCGGCCGATCTCGGCAGGGTTGCCGGTATTCTCACCCTCGGCTCGGGATCCCGGCTCTCGCACGTGCAGTTGCTGGCCCGCGGACTGGGGATTCCGAACGCCACGATTCCCTCTGATCTCGTGGGCCGACTGCGCGAGTACGAGGGCCGGCAAGTCCTCTACGCTGTCTCCCCGCTCGGGGCGGTCATCCTGCGTCCAGCCGAGAGCCTGAGCTCGGCGGAGCTGGCGCAATTCCAGCGCGCTCGCCGGCAGTCCGAACCGGAGCTGACCATCGACACGAAGCGACTCGATTTAGCCGAGCGCAGGGTGTTGCCGTTGGCCGCCATCGGCGCCGAAGATTCGGGCCGCATTGTCGGCCCCAAGGCCGCCAACCTGGGGCAGCTCTACCGCTACTTCCCGGAGCGCGTCGCGCCGGCGCTGGTCATCCCGTTCGGAGTGTTCCGCGCCCATGTCGATCGCGATCTGGACGGCGATGGCAGAACGCTGCACGAGGAAATCGTGACCCTCTTCGAGACCGAGCGAGCCGCACGGGAGGCGGGTGCCGACCCGCTGGCCGTTCGCGACGAGGTGCTGCGAAGCCTCCAGGCGGTGCGCTCAAAGATCCTCGGGATGGACCTTCTGCCTGCCTTCCGCGAGCAACTGCTTGCCCGGCTCCAGGAGAGCTTCGGGGACCCCGGCTCCTACGGCGTGTTCGTGCGCTCGGACACGAATGTCGAGGACCTGCCGGGCTTTTCCGGAGCCGGACTCAACCTCACGGTGATGAACCAGATCGGTACCGACGCTATCCTGCGAGCGATCCGAGACGTCTGGGCGAGCCCTTTTTCCGCCCGCTCGTACATGTGGCGGCAGCGGCTGATCACCAACCCCGAGGCCGTGTACCCCTCGATCTTGCTGCTCCGGAGCGTTCCCTCCGAGGCATCCGGCGTCCTGGTGACCACGGACATCGGTGGGATCGGGGCCTGGGAGGCCGGCGTTGCAAAACACGATGCATGGACGGTTACGGTGGCGCGAGGCGTTGGCGGGGTGGTCTCGGGCGAGGCAGCCGAGACGATCTTGCTTCCGGCAACGGAGGATGCCGGATGGGAGCCTGTGCTGCTGTCCTCGGCCCGCGCGATATGGGAGAACGTGCTGCTGCGAACCGGGACCGGCGGCATCGATCGCGTTCCAGTGCCGGCGATGGCGCAGCTTCTCACCGAGCCCCGCCTCGCCGACTTGCGGCAGGTCGTGGCCGAGATCGTCCGGCGCTATCCGACCAGCTACGATGCACGGGGCAAACCTCTGCCCTGGGATATCGAGTTCGGGTTTGTCGACGATCACATCTGGCTGTTTCAGATCCGGCCCTTTGTCTCCAGCAAGGCGGGCCAGACGCTGGAGGCGATCGAAGAGCTCGACCGGCGGATCCTCGCGGCCGGCATGGACCCTATCGACCTGGACGCGGTGGCAGCGCAGCAATGAGACGACCCGCACCCATCTTGCTCGTTGTAGCGGTCGCCGCGATGGTAGCCGGGGGTGCCTTCGCGTACCCGCTATCGGGCTACGAGAACTCCGGAATTCGTCGGCTGTATGCCTTCGGCCACCGCGAGATCTTCGGCGGGAGAACGTTGCCAGCCGGGGCGCAGATGCCGCTGGAGTTCGTCCAGCTTCGCCTCACCGCCGTCGGACGTGAGTTCGATGTATCGGATTCCACAGCGCGTGACCCCGAGCTTCAGGCCGGGCTCGAAGCCATCTTCGGCGACACGGATCCACGCTACTCGATTGCGTTGCTCGACATCACCGATCCCGCAAAGCCGCGCTACGCGGCGCTCAACGAGACCAAGACGTACCTGCCCGGCAGCATCGGCAAGGTCCTTGTTGCCACCGGGCTGCTGAACGCCTTGGCGTCCGCGTTTCCCGCGCCCGAGGAACGGCTTCGTGTTCTGCGCGAGACCTGGATCACGGCCGACGACTTCGTGCGCGGTGACCATCATTCGGTGCCGATCGTCGACCTGGCCGCAGGCACACTGGAGAATCGGGTCATCCGCCTCGGAGATCGCTTCACGCTGTTTGAGTGGATCGATCACGCGTTGAGCCCATCATCGAACGCGGCCGGCGCAACGAGTTGGAAGCAAGCGATGCTCCTGCGCAGGTTCGGTAGCTCGTACCCGCCCTCGGCAGAGCAGGAGACAACGTTCTTTTCCCAGACCTCCAAGACAGAGCTGACCCAGCGATCGCTCGAGGTGATCGAGCAGCCGCTACGGGAAGCCGGGCTCGACACGACGCAGCTTCGGCAGGGCACGATGTTCACCCCGGGCGGTCGGGCTGCGGTTCCCGGCGTGCGTTCGTACGCCTCGCCGCGTGAGCTGTTGCGGCTCCTGCTTCGCATCGAGCAAGGCCGGCTGATCGATGAGCCCTCGAGCCTCGAGCTCAAGCGCCTGTTGTACTTTACGAAGCGCCGCTATCGGTACGCCGTGTCGCCGGCGCTCGATCGAGCGGCGCTCTATTTCAAGTCGGGCTCGTTCTACCGCTGCGCGCCAGAGCCCGGCTTTCGCTGTCGCCAGTACGCCGGCAACGTGGAGAATCTGATGAACTCCATCGCCGTCGTCGAAACCCCGGCGGTGCCCGAGCCGGGCGCCACCCAGCGCGTTTATCTGGTCGCGCTGATGTCCAACGTGCTGCGCAAGAATTCGGCCGCGGACCATCGTGACATCGCGACCCGGATCGATGAGCTCGTCGCGCGCTTGAATCCCTGAGGGGCCTAGCAGGCCGTGGGTGCCGCTTCCGGCTGGCACACGAGGTCGTCGATATCCACGATCAGGCGCTGCAGGAGTTCCTCGCCATCGGCGTCGTGCACCAGCCCCACCGCCACGTAGACAGCCTCGCCGTGCTCGATAAGCGCCGCATCGGCGTGGTATTCGTGCCAGGTGCCCGATTTCCGGTACACCACCGCGCCGGGCCGCTCCTCGAGGCCGCGGACGAACTTGTGGCGAATTCCCGGGTTCCCGAGGATCGCCTTCATCTGTCTGGATGCCTGCGGCGAAACCAATCTGCCCTGGTGCAGCATCACGAAGAATCTTGCCACCTGGCGCGCCGTCGCGCCGTGAGACAGGTTTGCTACCGGGTCACCGTGCCAGTACTCGTCGCGCCCATAGGCCTTGCCGACCCACAGGCCACCGCCGAGCAGCGGGTCGTAGAGCCGAACCGAGCCGGTCAGCGCA
>JACZXM010000268.1 GCA_022571615.1 Acidobacteriota bacterium
GTCAGATAGTGCTGACGCATAGCTACCGGTGTCGAGTCTCATCGGTGCGTTGGCCTTGGCGATGTTGTGCATGTCAGCCATCGTGCCGCGCTGGCGTGCACGGTCGGCAGCGTTCAGGAATTGAGGCACGCCAATGGTGGCGATCACGGCTATGATCGCCATGACGACCAGCAGCTCAATCACCGAAAACCCCGGGGACCCGGCTTCATGATCGCCCCGGCGGTGTTGCGCTCGGAGGTTCAAGCATTCCTCCTTGATGAAGCAATTCCGACTCCTCGAATCTCAATTCTTCTAAATTCTACTCGCCCGCGAAGGCCTTCCAAAGCACCATCGAATCCTCTCCAGCAACTTCCCAGAACCGTGTCGAGGTCTCTACAACTACGCCAGTAGTCTGTCCAGATGGGTCGCTACGGGCCCCGCAAGAGCAAGTACGGCAAGAAATTGCGGGCAATGATCGGCGATAGCCATCGATCGCGCAGCAGTCCCGTGCAGAAAGCTGGGTGCTGGAACCAAAACGTAGAGGTGCCGCGAGGCGAGCCGGCACGAGGTCCGAAAAAGGGAGGAGCGTATTGCTAGCGGCCCGCGCCACTTCTGCCACGGGCTGCTAGACGAGGCACGTTTCGTTTGAGCTGAGACCCGAGCTAATCACTCCCAGCGGTAGCCAAGGGCGCCTCGAACATGATCGCGACAACGAAGCCTTCCAGCGCCTGGTCCATCCGGACGACCGTTCCCCACACCGGTTCATCTGGAATCTCGAGGACCGGGAACTCGTCCCCACACCGCGGGCATTGGATCAGCTCGGGGCCATGTCGGTCCTCAGGCGGAAAGCTGATGCGGCAGCGTGTTCCCAGGGTGATCTGCTGGTCAACACGCGCCAGCAAGCCACTGCGGCATAGGTTGATCGAGACGCCGTGGCTTGGCTTGGAGTCTCGCCGATCCAACTCAATCAGAATCGGGCAAGAGATGTTGTAGCGTGGGAATGCTCGCCGCGTGGGTATGAGGCTGGACACGGCGCTCAATACTGCTGTTCCAGGTGTCGAATAACGAGTTTCGCTCATGGTTTCCACTGTACCGCCTCATCCAGCATGCACAGAAGTCAATAGCTATCGTCAAGCGATTACGGTAGCCATTCACGGCCGTTGACATGCTCCAGTAGCGCGGATGGGATTGCCCCCGACCAATCACCGGCCACGCTGTGTAGCTACGCCACCGCTTCTGCCTCGGTTTGACTACGGGTTCAGTTGCGACGCGCCCGCCCCTTCTCCACCGTCCTCTGCGTTACCCGCTGCCTCGGTGACCGTGCAGCCAGTCGTGCGCAGGTGCCCAGCCATCAGGCGATCAGCGCTCCACGGACTTGACCGTCGCTGACCCTCGCAAAAGTCGGAGCGGGCCTTTCGCTCTATGGAGTAGACCTATCTCTCTCTATACATATATAGGTGAGGTGCAACCTGGCCGTCCGGCAAACCTTTACTTGGCATTGCTGACGCCAACCGCGACAAGGTGGGTAATGAGCTTTCCATCCACAGGCCCTGGGCATAGGGAGGTGGAGGCTAACGGTAGTGGCGGCGCGCCTTTGCGCAGACGAGCCTATCCGCGCCTTGAAGCCGCGATCCACGTGGAAGTCCAGGTCGCTGGCTCTTCGCGGGTCATTCGCGGTGTCACCCTCAATCTGAGCCGCGGCGGCATGTTGGCCAACCTGGATGCGCCGGTTACGGTCGGGGATGAATGCATCATCCGTTTCCCGAGCTCGGGCACCGAATTGCCGCTCAATCGGAAAGCCTGCCCTGAGTGCGGTCACCTGTATGCCGTTCCCTCCATACCAGGCCAAGCCATCAAGGCGAATGCTACCCGGGTACGAGAAGGAGCTGCGGTCACCACGGCGGCGTTCGAGTTTGCGATCCTCCTCGAGATAGTCGATGAATAGACGGAGAACTACCCTCGCCCCTCCTGAAGTCAGCGACCGGGACTTCCTCGTCTCGATGTATGCGAAGCTTCGGGTGGGCGGGTGCGGGATGAACGCTACAAACGGGCGGCGTTGGCGCAGATGGCGGCAGCGACGTATGAGGATAGATCCTCTCCGTGGCGGTCGAAGTATTCCGCGAAGCGCGCGTCCGCGATGTACATCTCCGCCAGCGCCGCGTGCATGAATGGGCTGCAGGCGTAGAACCAGCGGTCGATGTGCTGGCGATGTTGCTCGGCGGCGGCCATGGCGGCCTCCGACTCGGGTGCGTCGCCGGCGGATTGCCGCGCTGCCAACTCCTTGACGATGGCGACGCCCTCCGCCTTGATGGAGCGCCAATCATCCGGACCGTAGGTGGCGGTGCGACGCTGGGCTTGCTGCCATGCGGGGGTGTTGCCCCAGCGCTCCTTGGCTTCGGCCTCGTACTCCTCGGGTCGAAATCCGTCGAACATTGCTTCGGCGCTCATGATCTTGTCTCCCTCGGGTGTGCGGAGCATGCGGTCGACCAAGGCGACGAGCGCCTTGGTCTTGCGCAGCCGTTGGGCGAGTCGTTTCCGGTGCAGCCGCAGAGCCGAGCGCGCCTCGAAGTCCGGAGCATCCAGAACGCTCCGGATCTCCTCGAGCGCGAACCCAAGCTCGCGGTGGAAACGGATCTGCTGGAGGCGCTCGATGTCGGAGTCGGTGTACAGGCGGTACCCGGCGTCGCTCCGCCCCGACGGGGTCAGCAAGCCGATCTCGTCGTAGTGGTGGAGCGTGCGGATGGTCACCTTGGCGATCCGCGCGACCGTCCCGACCTTGTACATGCGTTTCGACATCTCGTGCCTCCAGAACCCAGCCTGGCGCCTCACGTCACGTGAGGGTCAAGCCCGGCAGCGGAAAAATCTACCCCGGGAACGCGGCTGCCCCAGTCAGGCACATGTAGGCTGAGCCACGCTGCGGCACAATATCGGGCGGCCGAGGGTCACGCCGCCATCCACCAACTCGGTGCCGCCGGGCTGGGGCCGATCGCCGTCACCGGACGTCCGCTCGGTTGGGCCGACGTGCCAGTAGAATTGTGGCCGGTGGATTTGGTCAGGAACTGTTCGACGACCCGGCGGGTCGAAGGCATTCTGAGGCTGCCGGCCGGGCGGCTGCACCGGTGCCCCGGGCATGAATCAATTGTTTTGAGGTGTTTTTCGGGCCAGTGAGGTGCGAAACTCGGCTTCCTTCAGCTACTCTTGCGCCAGGCAGGACGGCTCGTGCTCGTCCCCGTCTTCCCGATCACCGGGAACAGGAGGCCGAAGGTGGCAGACAACAAGACGCGCCGGAGCGCCCTCGCTCAGGGCATCTACGGGATCGTTATCGGACTCATCTGTGTGGTGTTCATCCCGCTGGGCTTGCCGCTGAGCGTGATCGCGATGGTCCCCGCAACGCTGGCGCTCGGCTTCGGCGCGGCGCTGATCCGCGACGCCATTCTCTGGGACGAGACCCACGAGCAGTAGCGCATCGGAGTCGTTGTCGAAGCACCGCGACCGACGCCACTTGTGCCAGCGCTAGCGTCAGATCTCAGCGCTCGCTCCACTCGGACCGCTGCACCACCGGCAACTGCAGTGCGCGCTCGCGGTCCAGGTCGAGCGAGCCAACGTGCAACGACAGCGGAGCCTGCACCCACTTGTAGATCGAGCGGGTAAACAGTGTTGCGAATCGGCTCGCCCATGCTGCCAGCCGCTCCGCGTCGTGCTCGGGGAAGATCGCCGGCAGTGCCCGCGCGATGTCCTCGGGAGCGAGCTTCTCGCTTGCGTACAGGTACAGGCACGCATCGAGCACCTCGAAGGGCATGAGCTCGGCCTCCGCTTGCTGGTCATCGGCGAGCTCGGGACCCGGCTCGGTGGCAAGCGTGGCCGTGATTCCATCGAGCCCGTAGCGCTCGTGGAGCCGCTCCAGCAACGCGATCACCACCGTCTTGGGCACGTTGGCGATCACCGACAACGCCCCCTCGAGGTCGCCGCCGATGGTGGTATAGCCGACTGCCTTTTCGCTCATGTCGCCCGCTTGCAGAAACAGCCCGCCGGAACTGTTGGCCCAGTTCCACATCCGCTGCGCCCGGATCCGAGCCTGGATGTTCTGGCGCGTGATGTCGGTGGGCGTCTCGCCGGCCAGCATCGTCCCGGTGGCCTCGAGCTCCCGATCGAACGCGTCGTCGATCGAGACCACGCATAGGCGAATTCCGAGTTCCTCGCAGATGCGCACCGCGGCGGCCCGGGTTCCCTCGGTCGAGTAGCGACTCGGCATGTAGAAGGCCTGGATAAGCTCGCCGGCACGTTCTCGGAGCTCATCGCCCGGTTCCTGTCCGGTGAGCATCTGAACCGCCCGCCAGGCCACCAGCAGCGTCATGAGCGAGTCGCGCCCACCGGAAAGCGCGATGCCGAAGCAGGTGAAACAGCCGATCTTGACGAAGTAATCCTTGGTCCCCAGCGCGATGGCATCGAACAGGTCGTCGAGAACGTTCTCGCGGGTCCTGACCCGGTCCTCGGCTCGCGGCGGCAGGAAGAAGCTGCGCTCCGCGGGAACCGGGTAGGCAAGGCCGGAGGCGTCGGCCACCGGCTGTTCGGAGACGATCGCCGGCACCGGCAGTCCGCTCTCGAGGAAAGCCTCGCAGTCGGTTCGCCAGGTCGTGTTCTCGGTGCGCAGGCGCAGCGTGCGATCCAGGTCGATGACCACGGTGCTGATCTGCTCGCGAAACCGCGTGGCCTCGAGCTCGAGCCGGCCGTTCTGGAAGACGAACCCACCGCCATCGTAGATCAGCCCGTCCTGCGCCGACGACGTTGCAGTACACTAGCGCCGCCTGATTGTCGGCGGAGCGCGTGGCGAGCATCTCGCGGCGGGTTTCCAGGATCCCGATGCGGTAGGGCGAGGCGGAGATATTGACCACCAGCTCGGCGCCCGAATAGCAGCGGCGTCGCATCGGGCCGTCGGGAGACCACACGTCCTCGCAGACCTCGACCGCCAGCCTGCCGAACTCGAAGTCGAAGATCGTATCGCCGAGCGGAATGCCATCGGCCTCTAGCTGCAGGTAGGGCGTGCCGCGTGAGAAGGTGCGGCCCTCGTAGAAGATGCTGTAGGTAGGGAGCTTCTCCTTGGGAACGAATCCCAGCACGCATCCCCCGTGCACCACGGCGGCGACGTTGAACAGCTGC
>JACZXM010000269.1 GCA_022571615.1 Acidobacteriota bacterium
ACGGGGATGACCAGGTCGGCGTCGACCGGCGCCTCGCGGGCCAGCACCCGACCCATCTGGCGGCGGGCGAACAGCACGCTCCCGCCGTCCTGGCGGTGGTCCGGTCGCGCCAGGTACACCCACTCGAACAGGCAGTAGGTCGGGGTCGGGTCGGCCCAACGTCGTGAGGTCAGGCCGTCCTCGTCGATGACGACCAGCTCGCCGGGGGCGACGTCACGCACGTACACCGCACCGCAGATGTCCAGCGCGGAGGTCTCGGACGCCACGACCCACCCGCCGGCGGGCAGCCGGCCGATCTGCAGCGGACGCACGCCGTTGCGGTCGCGGAACGCGTAGATGCGCTGGGTGTCCATCGCCACCACCGAGAAGGCGCCCTGCAGCCGGGGGGCGACGCGGACGATGGCCTCCTCGAAGGTGCCGGGGGTGCCGTCCTCGCCGGGGTGCATCGCCTCGTGGGCGAGCAGGGCGGCCATCACCTCGGAGTCGTTGTGCGCCGGGATGTCGAGGTCCCGGGCGAGCTCGGCGGTGTTGACCAGGTTGCCGTTGTGGCCGAGCGCGATGGCACCGCGCCGGGAGTCGATGCGAATCGGTTGCGCGTTGGCCAGACGGCTGGCGCCGGCGGTGGAGTAGCGCACGTGCCCGATCGCGGCCCGGCCCGGCAACCGATCCAGGCTTTGCTCGTCGAAGATGTCGGCCACATGGCCCATGCCCTTTTCAACGAACATCGCGCCGCCGTCCACGGCGGCCATCCCGACGCTTTCCTGACCCCGGTGCTGGAGGGCATACAGCCCCAGGTAGGCGATCCGGCTCGCCTCCGGATGCCCCATGATGCCGAACACGCCGCACATTACGCTTGCTCCATCGCTGCGCTCAGGGCACCGGCCCAGGTACGGTACAGATCGCCGAGATCGGCCCGCAGCCAGGTGCTGTCGCCGGCGGCGATGACGAGCTGTGGCTCCGAGGTGACTGTGCCCAGGGGCCGGACGGGAACGTGCTTGGAAGCGGCGAGCGCCTCTAGGCGCTCGACCTGCTCGTGGGCCAGGCTTACGATCACGCGGCTGGGGGTTTCGCCGAACAGTCGCGCCAGGCGCTCCTGCGCGCGTACCTCGGGCAGCTCGATCGTAGCTCCCAGTAGACCCTCGATCGGCTCCGCACCGGCTGAAGCCTCGCCGGATGACGCCTGGTTGGCGTCGGTGCGATCTCCATCGGCGAGCGCCACACACGCCTCCACCAGCGCCACCGCCAGCCCGCCTTCGCTGCAATCCTTGGCGCTGCGCAACAGGCCCTCGGCCGCGGCCTCAACCAATAGATTCTGCAACCGCGCCTCGAGCTCCAGGTCGATGGTGGGTGGTGCTCCAGTGCGGTCGGGATGGAAGTGGCGCACATAGGCGCTGCCGCCAAGCCCGGTGTCCTCGGTGGGGGTCGCCCGGCTCGGCGAGATCTCGTCGGTGGCGGCGGCCGCCCCCAGCATCAGGATCGCATCGCCCGCATGGGCGAACCCCGAGCGCACCGACTCGCTGGCGCGCTCGATCTTGCCGAGGGCACCGATCACCACGGTCGGCAGGATCGGAGACTCCTCGGTCTCGTTGTAGAAAGACACGTTGCCACCGGTAACCGGCACGTTCAGCGCTCGGCAGGCCTGGCTCATCCCCTCGATGGCGGCCGCGAACTGCCCCATGCAGGATTCGATCTCCGGGTTGCCGAAGTTCAGACAGTTGGTGATGCCGAGCGGGCGCGCCCCGGTACAGGCGACGTTGCGGCAGGCTTCGGCCACCGCCAGTTTGGCCCCCGTTTCGGCGTACAAATCGGTGAACCACGGGTTGCCGTCGATCGACAGCGCTACCCCCGCGTCGGTGCCCGCTTCCTTGAGCCATATGACCGCCGCCTCGCCGCCCGGCCGCTGCACGGTGTTGAAGCGCACCGTCTGGTCGTATTGCTGGAACACCCAACGCTTGGAGGCGATGCTGTGGTCGGCTAGCAACGCGGCCAATACGGCCTCGGCTGGCACCTCGCACACCAGGTCCCGGGCCCTGAGAGTCGGCGGCAACTGGGGCTCCTGCAACGACCGCCTGTAGCAGGGGCCCGACTGCGCCAACGCCCGCGCCGGCACCTCGGCCACCATCACCCCGTGATCGAGCACCCGCACCATGCCGTCGTCGGTCACCTGGCCGATCACCTCGGCGTCCAGATCCCACTTGCCGAAGATCGCCATCACCGCCTCGAGGTTCTCGGGCGTGCACACGAGCATCATGCGCTCTTGCGACTCCGACAGCATGACCTCGTAGGGCGTCAGGTTGCTCACCCGGCGGGGCACCTTGGCGACCTCGATCTGTATGCCCGTGCCGGAGTTGGAGGCCATCTCCGAGGTCGCACAGGTGAGCCCGGCACCGCCCATGTCCTGCATTCCGACTAGCAGGTCCTGCTCAACCAGCTCCAGGCAGGCTTCCATGAGCGATTTCTCGGTGAACGGGTCGCCCACCTGCACCGCCGGGCGCTTCTCCTGTGCCTGAGCGTCGAAGGTCGCCGAGGCCAGCAAGCTGACGCCGTAGATGCCGTCGCGTCCGGTCTTGGCGCCGGCATAGATCACCGGGTTGCCGGGGCCGTCGGCACGCGCCTTGACGATGCGGCCGGCCGGGGCCACCCCAAAGCACATGACGTTGACCAACGGGTTGCGATCGTAGGAGGAATCGAAGTAGATCTCACCGCCGACGGTGGGGATGCCCATGCAGTTGCCGTAGCCGGCGATGCCGCCCACCACGCCATCCAGCAGGAAGCGGTTCTTGGACCTCTCCAGCGGCCCGAAGCGCAGCGAATCCAGCAGCGCCAGCGGGCGCGCCCCCATGGTGAAGATGTCGCGCAGGATGCCCCCCACCCCGGTCGCCGCCCCCTGGTAGGGCTCGATGTAGGAGGGATGGTTGTGGCTCTCGACCTTGAACACGCCCGCCAGCCCGTTGCCTAAATCCACCGCGCCGGCGTTCTCCCCGGGGCCCTGGAGCACAGCCGGTCCCTCGGTGGGCAGGGTGCGCAGGTGTACCAGCGAGCTCTTGTACGAGCAGTGCTCGGACCACATCACCGACACCATGCCCAGCTCGGTGACCGTCGGCTGCCGCCCCAGAATGCCGCACAGGAGCGAGAACTCCTCGGCCGTCATGCCGTGTTGCAGCGCAGCGGCCTCGCCCACCAGCTCGTCTGTGAGGATCGTCACCGCCTCGGGCATCTCAGACCTGCTGCGGGAGGACGGCGACCGACACCGCCTCCGGGCTCTGGCGGGCGGCGATGGCGTCCCGCAGCGACTCGAACAGGAAGCGTCCATCCACCGAGCCAAGCGCCGGGTCCATGACCCGTTCCGGGTGCGGCATCAGCCCCATGATGCGGCCACTGGGGTCGGAGATTGCGGCGATGTCGTGGATCGAGCCGTTGGGGTTGAACCGCGGCGCCCTCTCCCCTTGTGGGCCGCAAAAGCGCATCACCACCTGACCGTTTTCCTCCAACTGCGCCACCGTCTCGGGGTCGGCAAAGTAGTTGCCCTGGTAGTGGGCCATGTTCATCCGCAGCACCTGTCCGGGGTCGCAGGCATTGGTGTAGGGAGAGTCGTTGCGCTCCACCCGCATCAACAGGTCTTGGCAACGGAACTTGAGCCCGGCGTTGGCAAGCAGCGCCCCGGGCAGCATCCCCATCTCGGTGAGGACCTGGAAACCGTTGCAGATCCCCAGCACCAGGCCACCGTCGGCGGCGAAGCGTTCCACCGCCGCCATCACCGGTGAGAAGCGCGCGATGGCGCCGCAGCGCAGGTGATCGCCGTACGAGAACCCGCCCGCCAGAATCAGCGCGTCGTAACCCTGCAGAGTGGAACGCTTGTGCCAGATCGTCTCGGCCTCCAGACCCACGGCCTGGCAGGCCCACACCGCATCCTGTTCGCAGTTGCTGCCCGGGTAGTAGACCACCCCGACCCGCATCAGTCGTCTCCCGACTCCGGCAACACCCGCACCTCGAAGGTCTCGGTCACCGTGTTGGCGAGCAGCGCCTTTGCCATCGCGGTCAGCTCACGCTCCGCCTGTGCGGGATCATCGGTCTGCAGCTCGACGTCGAACACCTTGCCCTGGCGCAGCGAGGCGACGTTGTCGTAGCCCAGATGCTCGAGTGCCTTACCGATCGTCACCCCCTGCGGATCGAGCACCTCGGCTCGCAGCCGCACCACCACCTGGCCCCTCACGTCTGTGCCCCCCTTTCTTCGCCTGTGGCGCCGACCTGTTGCGGCACCGAATCGCCGGTCCCCCGCTCGGGAGCGTACGACTCGCCGAGCGCCCGTTGAAAGATCCTCTCGACATGTTCCAGCACCTGCGCCAGATCGAAGGCCTCGGCCAGCTGTTCGGGGCTCAGGCGCTGGGCGATCTCGGGGTCGGAAGCGAGCACCTGCTGGAGCGGCTCGCCCGTCTCCCAACATCCCATGGCGTTGCGCTGGATCATCACGTAGGCCTCTGACCGCACCACTCCGGCCGAAATCAGCCGCTCGAGCACGCGGCTAGAGAACACCAGCCCATGGGTGTGATCGAGGTTGCGTTGCATGTTCTCGGGAAACACGCGCATGCCCTCGATGACCCTGTGCAACCGGTGGGTCATGAAGTCCACCAGGATGAACGCGTCGGCGAGCGCCACCCGCTCGACCGAGGAATGCGAGATGTCCCGTTCATGCCACAGCGCCACGTTCTCGAGCCCCGTTCCGGCGTACGCCCGCACCAACCGCGCCAGCCCGACAAGGTTCTCGCACTGGATCGGATTGCGCTTGTGCGGCATCACCGAGGATCCCTTTTGCCGGGATCCGAACGGCTCCTCGACCTCGCGCACCTCGGTGCGCTGGAGGCCTCGGATCTCGGTGGCCACGCGCTCGATCGCCGCCGCCACCACCGCCAGATGAGCGAGCAGTTCGGCGTGCCGGTCGCGCGGGATCACCTGGGTCGACACCGGCTCCACCTGCAGTCCGAGCGCCGCCATCGCTTCGGCCTCCACCTCTGGATGTACTGTGTTGTAGGTGCCCACGGCGCCAGAAATCTGCCCGTAGCCAATGACCTCGCGGGCGCGCTCGAGTCGCTCGAGCCCGCGCTGGAATTCCTGATGCCAACCCAG
>JACZXM010000270.1:0-3615 GCA_022571615.1 Acidobacteriota bacterium
GCGGAAATGGGTGTCATTCAACTCGAAAGCGGCAGTCCGGAGCGCTGGAAGGACAAAAAGCACGTGATCAGCATCGAGCGAAATGACACCGACAAGGAGGCTGCAGCAGTACTCGAGCTCATCGCCAAGATCCTCGTGGACCCGAAGGTCACCGTTGGCGTCGTGGGGCGGCGCGGCACGCGCTCGAAGGCCATCCGCGATGCAGCGGATCAAGCCGGAGTGACATTCGAGGACTGGTCGATGCCCACCCACGTTCCATCCGTCGTCGAGCTCCTCAACCGCGCCTCCCAGGACGCACTCAACATCGGCGGGTCCGACGACGATGTCCTTAACATCCTCGAACGCCTCTGCCGCGAGCGCGTCGACCCGACGGATCCTTTTACCCTGGACGAGCTCGCCAACGCATGTGACGCCCTGCGACACATGGTGAGTGAGGGCATTACCGTCGCCAAAGCGATCGCGTCGTGCCGGCCGTCCGGGGCCCCCGGCGCTGCAGTCGCCCCGGGGCTTCACCTCCTCACAGGTCACAAGGGGAAGGGTCAGGAGTTTGACTGGGTCTTCGTCATCGGCCTCGAGCAGGGCCATATCCCCGACTTTCGCAGCACGACGGACGAAGCCAGAGCTGAGGAGCTGCGTGTCCTGCATGTGATGGTGTCCAGGGCCCGCTACGGCGTCGTCGTGACCTACAGTCGGTACACGCCCACCAAGTCAGGTTGGCGGGAGGCGACGCCGTCGCCGTGGCTCCAGCTTCTGCGGGGCACGGCGACAGTCACCGATCACCAGTAGCGGGTCCCCGTGGCATTCTGATTGGTCATCTCGGAACAGTAGTTCCAGAGGCAGGCGCGGTGATCGTGGTTTGAGTGTGCTCTTCGATCGCAGCGCAGCGGGCACGAGAGAGGGCCGTGTGCTCACACCTCGAAGACTTGAAGAGCTTCGTCGCCGTAGTGGTTGATGGCCTTCACTGCAATCTTCCCGGTCGGTGGTTTGGCGAAAGGCAGCGACTCGGTTCGGTACAGGGCGTTCCAGGCTTCGGCGTTGATTTCACCACGCAAAGCCTTCTTGAGGGCGTCGAATGGGTCGGCGGCTCCGCCGGCGGCGAAGTAGGCGTGGCGAGGCGTATCACCTATACATCGCGCACTTAGCTATAGACCCGAATCGGGGACTGCTATCAAGCACCCGGTAGCCTCAGTTGGGTGAGCTACACCGGGGACATCCATGACGCTGAGGTGCTGCGGATCCGGGACCTGCAGCTGGCTGAGGAGTGTGCCGCCTCGTGGCCATCGCCAGGCCCAACGTCGGCGCGGGGTGGAGACACGGCGCCTCCGTTGGTGCGGTGGCTTGCGGTACGCGACGCAGTCGAAGCGTGGCACATGGCCAGCGATCCTGTTACCGCGGTGGCAGAGGCGCTCGGGCACCTCGATGCGGTGCAGCGTGAGGTCTGCGACGACCTCGTCGAGGCGTACCAGCGGGCCGCCTCCCGTGACGATCCGATCGGTTTCGATGTCGACCCGATTGAGGTGAGCGACCCCAGCGACCGGTTCGCTGTCCTGTCGTGGCCGACTGCGGTTCTTTCTCCACCGGGCGAGCCGGTCGAGGTCTTGAAGCTGCGCACAGGACGTAATGGGACGAGCGTCGAGGAAGCTGCGGTCTTGCTTACCGGGGGGCCCGAGGGGGCGAGTTTCGTTGACTTGATGCTCCGCGACGACGACCAGGTACGGATCGACCTCACCGAGAAGGAGCGGGAGACGGCGCTGTCTGATCTCTTCGCCACTGCCCGTCGTGTCACCGAGCTGCGGCCGAGCCAGCGACCCGTCAGTCCTGGGAGGGCCTGTTACATGGGTTGTACGCGACCCGCGTACTGCGGTGCTTACCCGCCTGCTACTGACCGTACCCCCGGGTCGAGGGCGCGGCTGGTGGTTGTGTCCAAGACCGCGCTGGCGACCTTGGCCCGCTGCGAGCGCCGCGCCGCGTGGAAGCACTTCTACGCAGTCCCGCCCGATCCCACCGATACCGAGGACATCGGGCCCGGGGTCGGCTTGCATGTCCACGAGATCCTGGCGGCGGTCCTCCTCGAGGAGGACCCCGATCCAATCGTCGACGAGCTCCTCGCTAGCGTCCCACCGTCCGAGGTCGCCACCGTGCGCTTCTGTATTGACAACCACCTCGGCATCGACGATGAGCATGACGGGCCGCTCACCTATCGTCGCCCCGACTTGCAGGCTGGACTCACCTTCGTCGTCGATGGGGGCGCGGTGCCGGGAGCACCGGGACAGACCGATCAGGTGGCGGTTACCGTCATCTGTGAGATCGACGCGGTCGGGCGCGAGGCGGATGGGACCGCCGCCATCATTGAGCACAAGACGTCGGATCGGCCACTCCCCCACGAACGAGACCTGTACGCCGTTGCCGGCTGGCAACATCTGGCCGCGGCCGGCCACCCGCCCGGTGCCATCGCCGTGCACCACCACTTCCTCGCCCGCCCAGACGCACCTCGCTGCGAGCGAGCCGTCTTCGGCCCCGAGGACATCGCCGCCGCCACGAACCGGCTGCAGGACATTGTCGAACATGTAGCCCAATGGGATCCCCTCAACGCAGAGGAACCCCGCCCCAAAGCAAGCTTCGACAGCTACTGCGCCCACTGCCCCTTCCAGTCCCGCTGCGCCCGCCACGACGGCCCGCTGCCCCCCACCACGCCACCCTCCCCCGGGTGAGCACCTCCGCTTCGAGTTCGGTAGAGTCTTCCACATGCGACCATTGGCGAGGGCGCCAGCCTGGTTGGCGTCCGTGTTATGAGGGCGCGGCGCCGGGATCGTGTGTTGGGAACGCTTCTATCCTGGTCGTTGTTATTGGATGTAGGACAACGCTGATCGTGTCGA
The DNA here is from genome assembly GCA_022571615.1 of Acidobacteriota bacterium. Lineage (GTDB taxonomy): Bacteria > Acidobacteriota > UBA890 > UBA890 > WLXD01 > JACZXM01. The sequence goes on from JACZXM010000270.1 coordinate 2,877, forward strand.
TATAGTGGCATCAGGACTTGGGGGCAACGGTCATGGGTGAGCACGTAGGAACATACAGCAGCGGTCGGTACCGCCTCTTCGCTATGCCTTCGCGGCTATCCGGTGCGGCTCGTGTCTTCGACCTCGGGGGCGTCTTCGATGAGTACAACGTTTCGGTGTCCGGGAGCGCCGCCGACTTCGCAGCGCTCCTTTCCGACTGGCACAGGGTCGGCGACGATCTACGTCTGAGCACATTGGCTGCCTGCACCGATCTCGAGGGCTCGGAGCTGGTCGACCTCGTTGAGCTGATCCACAAACGGCGAGCGGACGAAGGCGCACAGCTGCGGCTGATGGATGCCTGAGAGCGAAAGCACGACCGAACACGACGACAACCAGCCGCCTGAACTCGCTGAGCAACTGCCTCCGGAGATCGTCGACAGCCTCTCCGAGGATCAGGTGGCCATCCTCGAAGCCACATTCGTTAGGCGTTCGATGTTCGCAGGTCCGCTGCCCCACCCCGACATCCTTGCGGCATACGAGTCGATCGTCCCGGGTGCCGCGGAACAGATCCTTGGCCAGGCAGAGCGGCAGACGGCGCATCGCATCGAAATGGAATCGACGGTCGTCACCAGCGGCGTCGCGGCGCAGCGACGAGGACAGTGGATGGCTTTTGTTTTGGGTGGTGGATTCGATCTTAGGGATCAAATTCTATTAAAGAAGCGTCACTGGGCTATTACGAAAAGCACTTCCGGTGTAGTAA
>JACZXM010000270.1:3625-5118 GCA_022571615.1 Acidobacteriota bacterium
GTTCGCGGCGTCGAAGGGGCAGGATGTCACGGCAGGTACTGCACCGACTCTGTCTTGTTGTTGAAGGCGACCAGATTGTGCGTCTGGCCTGATCCGTAGGTCGTGTAGCTCGACCCGCCTAGATTCGGATAGTTGAAGTGGCGTAACCGGTAGCAGCCGGCGTATGACGACGAGGTCCGGTTGTCGAACCAGGTCGGCGTATTCCAGTAGCCGCCAGAACAGCTGCTCCCGACAACCGTGATCGAGCTGCCACCCCCGTTGTAGTAGTCGTAGTGAATACCGAGAGTCGACGAAGCCGCGGCGGCACCCCCGTTTGCGATGTACTCCTGCGGAGTCGTTCCCGCCGGGACAGTGACCTCGCCTCCCGATGCGTAGGTAGCCGCAGCCGCAAAGCTGCCAAAACACTCCTCCGTCGTCACAAACTGGCCGTCGTCCAGCTCATCCACCACAGTGTGAACGCAGTGACGCTCGATTGGAACAGCTGCGCTGTCCGCAGCCACCACCGGAATCGCGCTGACAAGCACAATCGCGATCACAGCAGCGCCAAGCGCATAGCGTAAGCGAATCATCGACAACACCCCTCTCGCTCGAATCGATGACGCATCCGTTGTTAGCCAGCAGCCCCACATCAGTTCCATGGGAACTCGCACGCACCCCTCGGGTAACAGCCAGACACCCGCCCGGCGGGCGGATCAGCTCGACTTACACCCGATCCGCCCCCGGGCGGGCCTCGTCGATGCCAACTCCCGAGGGCACCGAACGGAACCAATCGGTCGCATCGAGACAAGGCATTGGGTTGCTTTGACCCACGACAGGCGAACAGGTCTCAGGGGCGACACCTTGCCGTCCCTCGTCGAACCGAAAAACGACAAGAGCTCGGTGGGGGTCAGGCGTGCAGTTCTTGAAGGGCTCGGCTACGGGGAGTGGAGCACTCCGTTGCTGAGAGAGATCGTCCCAAGGTTGATGACATCAAGGATTCGCCTACGAGTCCGCCGCTGACCGCCGCCCCCGAACCGGTTGGCGCGCCGCCGCGGGCGCCGGTGTTCCGCCGGTGCCCAAATCATCCTCCTGCACTGCCCGCTCCTGGCGCGCCTTGGCCGATGCCTCGATAGAACCGTACCGCTCCAGGGAGTTGGCCATTGCCTCCGGTGTGACACCGGCGTTTGCCAGGACTGCTGCCCAATGGGGCAAGTCATCGCCCTTCACCCCCTCGTCCAACAGCATCTCCACCAGATCAATCGCAGAACCACGGGCCTTGCTCTCGGCTTCCTTTTGAAGTTTAGCGAAGTTAAGCAGGATGTATGCACCTTCATGGGTAACGGGTGTTGCTGGGTTAGCCCACTGGTGACGCAATGTTTCTATCTGTTGAAGCTGGGATGACGGCTTAACGCTGTAGTCCTTGTACTTGTCATCTGCCTGCTTCATAAGGATATCTACTTGCTGTGTATACTGAAACTGTTTAGTTCCAGCCAACTCTTGCTTCTGCAAGTTAA
>JACZXM010000271.1 GCA_022571615.1 Acidobacteriota bacterium
TGACCTTCGGCACGCCCGCTGCGTCCATCAGGATGTTGGTCGGTTTCAGATCGCGATGGGTGATCCCTTGGTTGTGCGCTGCGGCTACCGCCTGAGCCAGCGGAATCGAAAACCGGAAGAACCGCTGCAGGGTCAGGCCGCCTGCCGGGATCAGCCGATCGAGAGTTTGTCCCTCGACCAACTCCATCGTCAGGAAGCGCGTCTCACCCGAGATCTCGACCGAGTGCAGGGTGACGATGTTGGGGTGGTTGATCGCGGCGATTGCCTGCGCCTCGCGCTCGAAACGCTCCAGGCGCTCGGGATCGGTTGCCAGCGCCGGTGACAGCACCTTGAGCGCGACCCGCCGGTGCAATCGGGTGTCCTCGGCCGCATAGACCTCCCCCATGCCGCCCCTGCCGAGGGACTCGAGGATCCGGTACTGGCCGAAGGAGTCGCCGATCTTCACGTCCAGACGGTCCACTCAAAGGCGCGCGTTAACCCGGGCAGAGCCTATCAGCCGCTGGCTGGCACGGCACTGTAGGCTCATCCGATACCGTCACGTCCGGGGAGGAATGGGATGAAGGTAGCTGGGATTCGCGAGTTTCGATCGGCGCTGGCTTGTCTGAACGGTGAGGAGCCTGTCTTGGTGATGCGCCCCGGAAAGGTCTCCGGGCGTCACTCGGGCGGGTCGTGGTTGTGCCTGTCGGCCATCTGCCCACGAGCGACCTGCAGGGAGACCGACTCGTGTTCGGAGAGGATTCCTCGAAGAGACCGCGAATCTGTGCTTGGGTATTGGGATCCTGCTATCGGCCAATGTGAGTACCGTGCATGAACATCGGTTATCTGGGAAATCCCGGTTAAGTCCCATGGACTTGAAGAAGAGGGGTCAACTCGCGATCGTCGTGGTGGTCATCGCTCTGGTCGCGACCTGGTACTGGTGGCCGGAAACGCCGCCCCCATTGGATCTTTCCGGGCCGACGGCGGATTGGCCCGAATGGGGAGGGGACGCCGGAGGACAGCGGTTCTCCCCGCTCACCCAGATCACCCGGGAGAACGTCCGCTTTCTCGAGATGGTCTGGGAGCATCACGGCGGCGACGTCTCCGACGGCGGTGGAGACATCCCGTCGACCACGTCGTATCAGCTTACGCCGATCCTCGTCGATGGAACGATGTACGGCTGTAGCCCGTTCAACCGGGTGTTCGCGCTCGACCCGGAGACCGGCGAGGAGATCTGGAGCTTCGACCCCGAAAGCGACCTGGCGAACACGCGGCCAGCCAACCAGTGGATCTGCCGCGGTGTTGCCCACTGGCTCGATCCCGAGCTCGGGGAGGTGCAGGAACCCGGTGAGGAGCAAGCGTGCAGGCGCCGCATCTATACGGCGACCAACGACGCCCGCTTGATCGCCCTCGATGCCGCGACCGGCGAGCCGTGTCAGGGCTTCGGCGAGGGCGGCCAGGTCGACCTGACGCGCGGGGTCGGCTCCTTCTGGTGGGAAGGGGAGTACCAGGTGACCTCGGCCCCGACGGTGATCCACGATCTCGTCGTGGTCGGCTCCGCGGTGAGTGACAATGGTCGGGTCGATGCGCCGAGCGGCGTGGTCCGTGCCTACGACGCACGAAGCGGCGAGATGCGCTGGGCGTGGGATCCGGTGACGCCCGAGTATCGCGAGAGACACCCGGAGGCACCTCCGGAGGGGGCGGAGTTCTTCCTCGGCACACCCAACGTCTGGGGCATGATGTCCGCCGATGCGGAGCGCGACCTTCTGTTCCTACCGACCGGGAACAGCTCACCGGACTACTACGGTGGCCAGCGCGACGGCATCGACGAGTACGCCAGCTCCGTGGTCGCGCTGCGCGCCTCCACGGGCGCACTCGTCTGGTACTTCCAGACCGTACACCACGATCTCTGGGACTACGACGTGGCCGCACAGCCGACACTGACCACCGTCGTCCGCGATGGTCAGGAGCTGCCGGCCGTCGTGCAGGCAACGAAGATGGGCCTGATCTTTGTCCTGCACCGCGAGACCGGCGAGCCCATTTTGCCCGTGCAAGAAAGGCCCGTTCCGCAGGATGGGGTTGCAGGCGAGGTGCTCTCGCCGACTCAACCCTTCCCGGTGAAGCCACCTCCGCTGGTTCCTCACGCTCTCTCGCCCGACCGTGCGTGGGGCCTGACCCCCTGGCACAGGAGCGAGTGCAGGGAATGGATCGAGTCGCTCCGCTTCGACGGGATCTACACGCCGCCGAGCCTTCAGGGCTCCATGATGTATCCGGGCAACACCGGGGGCTCCAACTGGGGCGGGGTCGCTGTAGATCCCGTGCGCGGTGTCGCCGTTGCCAACGTCAACGACTTCCCGTTCACCGTGCGGCTGTTTCCGGCCGCTGAGTACGAGCGCGAGCGCGAGGCGAACCCCGGCGGCGAGGTTGCTCCGCAACGCGGCACGCCCTACGGAATGAGCCGAGCGCCTTTTTTGTCGCCCTTGGGACTGCCCTGTATCAAGCCGCCCTGGGGAACCATCTTGGCGGTGGAGCTGGCCACTGGGGAGGTGAAGTGGGAAGTACCCCTGAGCTTCATCGGATTGTTCAGCAGCGGCGGGCCGCTGATTACGGCAAGCGGCATTATCTTCATCGGCGCGGCGATGGACAACTACCTTCGCGCTTTCGACATCGCGACGGGGGAGGAGCTGTGGGCGGGCCGCCTGCCCGCGGGCGGTCAGGCGAACCCCATGACCTACCGCCTGCATGAGAATGGCCGGCAATTCGTGGTAATTGCAGCCGGTGGTCACGCCAAGATGGGTACCACCCTCGGGGATTCCATTGTCGCGTTTGCCCTCCCAGAGACAAGAACCCCAGTTTTCAGGTCTGTCGGGGGAACGTTGCTGTACGTTGGCTTGGCATTGGTCAGCGCCTTCCTGCTAATACGATTCGGCAAGTACGTCTTCAGCAAGTGGCTGTGGTTCGGACTGCTGGTGGTGCTCGTCATCCTTTCCACGGAAACCACCTGGTTGATTACCCAGTCTATCGTGGCGATGGTGCTTTCCTTTGGCCTGGCGTTAGTCATTGCCTTTCTGCTCACGCGCTTCCGCAAGTACTTTCTTAGCAGGCGGCGCGTTTAGTTGACCTTGGCCCGGACCCTCGGGCCGGACCTGTGGTCCAACGACCGTGACCTACAGGGACACGGCGCCCCGTGTCACCCGACCGCGTTGCTGCTACGAAAGTTGGAGCAGCGGCCGGTAGCGGCTTCAGAAGGTGCCTTGGTTAGTCGCGCAGTGCCACCAGTGGATCGATGCGGGAGGCTCTGCGCGCCGGCAACCAGGCCGCCAACGCGATGACGGCGAACAGACCTGCGACCGCGCCAAAGTGTGAGGCTGGGTCGAGCGGGTCGATACCGTAGAGGATCGACTCGGCCGTCCGCGCCAGGGCCATTGCACCGCCGAGGCCGACGCTGATACCGATTGCGGCGAGCACCAGCGCCTGCCTGACCACCATGCGCCGGACGTCCGAGGCGCCCGCCCCGAGAGCCATGCGCAGGCCGATCTCCGAGGTTCGCTGGCGAATCACGTATGCCACAACGCCGTAGACCCCAACACACCCGAGTACCAGCGAGACCCCGGCCGCGATCCCGAGAAGCGTCATGGTGAACGCCAGGGGGGCGTTGGCCTCGCCGATGGCGTCGCGCATCGTTCGCAGACGGACGAGCGGCAGATTGGCGTCGCGCTGCCAGACGCGCTGCCGCACCGTCTCAAACAGCGTGTCCGATGGCAGCGAGCTGCGCAGCACGAAGGACATCTTGTGCGCCATGTCATAGCCGCCGCCGAGCATCGATACGAACGCCATGGGCACCGTCTCCTCGGCCAGCGAGTCGGCCTTGACGTCGCCCACCACGCCGACGACGGTCAGCCACTGCGGGTCGCCGTAGCCGCGAAAGTCGACACGCTCACCGAGCGGGTCGGCCGCGCCGAAGAGAACCCGGGCCGCAGTCTGGTTCAGGACCAGGGCGTTGCTTCGGTCGTCGAGGTCTCGTTTTTCGAGCCACCGTCCGGCGATTACAGGCACGCGCAGGGCGTCCGTGTAATCCTCCGTGGCCCGGTTGACCCAGACGATCGGAGGCAGCTCGTCCTCGGCCAGGTGCACGCCCTCGACCTGCATCATTTCGCCCTGGCTCAGGCCACCGAACGGTAGCTCCCGGGCCGCCGCCACCGTTTCGACCCCGGGAATGGCCCGCAGCTCCTCCAGCAGCGCCACGTGAAAGGCCGCTGCCTCCTCGATCTCCGGGTAGTCGGTGCCGGGCAACGTGAGCTCGAACGTCACCAGGTCATCCGCGTCGAAGCCCGGGTCGACCGCGCGCAGCCGCAAGAAGCTGCGGGCCATCAGCGACGCCCCGATCAGCAGGATCAGCGCCAGCGCCACCTGAGCCACCACCAGGCCTCGCCGAGCCTGCGAGCTTGCGGCGCCCTGGGAGGATGAGCGACCGCCGCCCCGGAGCGTCTCGGCGACCGATCCGAGACGGCCGAGAGCCGGTACACACCCGAACGCGAACGCGGTTGCCAGGGTGATTGCCCCGGTGACCGCCAACACGGTGGCGTCGATGCCCACCTCGCTCAGGCGCGGGATGTTCACCGGCGCCGTATTCACCAGCAGGCGGACACCGAGCGTGGCAAGCAGTGTGCCCGCGACCCCGCCGGCGGCCGACAGCACCAGGCTCTCGGTCAGGAACAGGCGCAGCAGCCGGCCGCGGCTGGCCCCCAGGGCAACGCGAACCGCCGTTTCACGTTGCCTGGCTTCCGAGCGAACCAGCAGCAGGTTGGCCACATTGGCGACGGCGGTCAGCAGGACGAAGCCCACGGTTCCAAGCAGGATCCAAAGGGTGCGCCTGACTCCACCGACGGTCTGCTCGGCCAGACTCCGGATCACCGTGTGCACCCCGGCGGTCTCGAGCATTCCCCCGACGTCCTGGTCGGGGTACTCGATGTCGAAAGCGGCGATCTGCGCGTCGAGATCGCGCTGCACGTCCTCAATCGCCACTCCAGGGATCATCCGGGCTACCGAGAATCCGGAGAATCCCCCGAAGTGCCGCTCGAAGTCCCACTCGTTATCGATCCACAGATCGCGTTCCCTAAAGTCGAA
>JACZXM010000272.1 GCA_022571615.1 Acidobacteriota bacterium
GCTTCCGGTCCTTGGCCACTAGCTGGGCAAGTGCAACCGAGGTATCGACGTAGATCACCGGTTCTCGCGGTCTGCTGCGAGATCGCTCAGGAGCTCGTCGAGGCTCATCACCGGGCGGGCTGATGGGGGTTCGCCGGTCTGCACACCGGTGGCGTTAGCCAGCCTTGCCGCGCTGCCTCGGCCAGTCGAGCGTCTTCCAATCGGTCGGCTCGTCCCGTCCGCGCCGGCGTTAGCTCCGCCACGACCTTCTCGCGATCGGTGACCAGGATGGTCTCCCCACTGGCCGCTAGACGCACGTATTCGCTGAGCTTGTTCTTGAGCACCTTGAGTCCGACGGCACGCACAACATTAAAGCAGCTTCTAGAGGCTTCTTTAGTCAAACTCATCGTGGCCGACGAAGGCGAGGACGGTGCCCTGGAGAGGAATCTCGTTGGTACGCAGCGTCGCCTCCGACACCGGTGCCACCTCTTGTGATCGGGTCATGTCTCCCTGAAACAGGAAGCGCTCGAAAACGTACGGCAAGCCCTCGGCACCCAGAGGCGAAGGGGCGTCGGCGATGTGGAAGTGCAGGTGCGGCTCGGTCGAGTTGCCGGTGTTGCCCACCCGGCCGAGCACCTGGCCGCGGGTCACGTGGTCGCCCAGGGCCACACGCAGGCTTGCGGGCTGCAGGTGGGCATAGAAGGCGTAGCGACCTTCGCCCAGATCCAGGATCACGTAGTTGCCAGCCACCGTCTCGAGGGTGATCTCGACAGCGCGGGAATCGGGTCCGGGGACGTTGTTGGGAATGCCGTCGTGGAGAGCGGCGACGGTTCCGTCGGCGACCGCCAGGGCTTGCTTGCCGTAGGCCAAGTAGTTGGTGTTGTCCTCAGGATTGCCGTGATAGGTGGCGCCTTCGCGCAGCTGCACGAAGTCGATGGCGAAGCGCTGGGCAATCCGCTGGTGTTGATTCACGGCGATCCGGGCTCGGCGGTGGATGGAGGTATTGGAGGGGCCGTTGAGGGCCAACCAGGAGTCGCCGCGTAGCGGCGGACCGAGGCGCATTGGCTGCGCCGGCCGGGGTGTGAGCGCGGGGCCGATTGCCTCGAACGGAACACCGTCGGCATCACGCAAGTGCAGGCGGTGCTGCAGCGCCGTGGGCACCCGCGCCGCGGCCGACACCCACAGGTACAACAGCAGCTCGCTGTTGGCGTCGATCCAAGGCCCGGGATCCGAGCCGCCGTGGGCGGCCTGCAGCGCGGTGCCGCGGAGTGTCAGCAGAGGACGGCTGCCGTCGGCATTGAGGACATCCAGGCCGGTGAGGGTGACCATCTGCTTGCGGCGGTTCAGCACCCGGAGCTCGTAGACGAGATGCCGGCGGCCCTGGGCCGCAACGACGGTGGGCGCGATGGGCACGATACTCCGGATGCCCTCGTGCATGGCCGCAGTCTCGCCCTCTCTGGGCTCTCCGTTCGCCTCCTCCGGAGGGCTCGGCTGGCTGGCGCTCGGGCGGACCCAAAACCCGGTGATGATGCCGCTGGAATCGGTGGTAAAGACAACGTCGATGACGGTGTTGCCGGTCTTGGCGAAGCGCGCTTTGCGCGTGTAGACGTCCGTCTCCTGCTCGCGGGTCCCGGTTTCCCGCACCACGGAGATCTCGGCGCCGAGCTGTGCCTCGACCTGGTCGCGGAACTGCGCCAGGGCCTGCTCGGAGCCCAGGCCCTCGCGCAACGGCCCGGACATGCGAGCCCACAACGTGCTCAGGTCCCCCTCCATGAACAGGGCCACGAGTTGGCGGCCGTTCTCGATAGTAGCCTCACTGTTCTGCTGCGCGCCGGCGAGCGGGCCGCCGCCTGCCAGGGCCAGCGACGCAGCTGCCGCCAGAAGGATGGGGATGGGCGCCACTCCGCGCGCCAGGCGCGAAGGTCGAGCGCAACGGCCGGGAACGAGGTTGGATCGGTTGCACATCTGATGCGTCTCCGAAGTTATTCGCCCGAGTCGGGCTGAAGGTGGCGGATCCGTTACCAGCAGTGCCCAAGCGCACCCCGGCCTTGCGAGGTCAGCCGAAAGCTGGTGGCCGGAATCGGTATCAAGTCCTGGCGCGCCCGAGCCAGTCCGATGGTAGATTGCTGGCATGAGATGCTCCAGCGCCCTGTCTATCGTTCTCGTCCACTCGTTCCTGCTTGCCAGCGCCGTTGCCGCGGCTCCGGCGCAATCCGAGCTGCCGACGCCGGAATCGGTGCTCGGGTTCCGCGTCGGTGCCGACTTCAGACTTGCTACCTACGATGAGTCGATCGCCTACTTTCAGCAACTCGCGCAGGCCAGCGACCGGGTTGTACTGCTACCGGTCGGTAGGACCTCGGAGGGCAAGCTCTGGTACATGGCGCTGATTTCCTCCTCCGCCAACCTGGCGCAGGTGGATCGGTATCGCGAGATCGCTCGTCGCCTGGCGAGCTCGGGCGATCTGGACGATGAGCAAGCGAGGGCACTGGCGCGCGAGGCAAGGCGATCGTTCATATCGACGGGGGCCTGCACGCGACCGAGGTGGCGCACGCGCAGCACACCATCGAGCTCGCCTACGAGCTGGCCCGAAGCGATGAGCCGGCGATCGAGAGGATCCTCGATGACCGGTGGCATCGGCAAGGCAGGGGTACGCGGGCTCCAGGAGTTTGTGCGCGCAGGCGGAACGCTGGTCTGCTTGAACGCTTCGAGCTTGTTCGCGATCGAGCAACTCGACCTAGCGGTCGAGAATGCCGTTGTCGATCTCGAGCGCGCGGAATTCTTCAGCGGTGTTTCGTTGCTGCGCGGCCAGCCGTTCGGGACCTTGCGGCTGATCTTCAACGCCCTGGTGCTGCCCCCGGGCGTGGCGGCTCGGGCGCAGTGATGACCCCGCGGCCCGCGAACGCCGCGGCAAGCCGATGATTGCAGCGGATGGTCCGGCTGCGGGGGACGATCTGCTGCGGGCATGGGGCTGGTCGCCTCGCCTCGAGCAGGAGTACGGGGCGCGGGTCGGGGAAGGTCTGCTCCCGGCCAGAGTCACGAGCCAGCACCGCGGCGCCTACGGCCTGATGACCGGTTCCGGAGGGGTGACCGGCGTGGCTCCTGGCCGGATGCTGTATCGAGCCTCGGGCCAGCGCCAGCTGCCGGCGGTCGGAGACTGGGTGTTGATACGCCCTGAGATCGAAGGCCCGGCGACGATCGTGGAGATCCTGCCCCGGCGCACGGAGTTCGTGCGCCGGCGCGCCGGCTCCGAGGATCGCGAGCAGGTGGTGGCGGCCAACATCGACATCGTGTTCCTGATGTCGTCCCTGAACCAGGAGTTGAGTCTCCGTCGGATCGAGCGCTACCTGGTAGCGACACGTGACAGCGGCGCGCAGGCAGTTATCCTGCTCACCAAAGCGGATCTTGTGGACGATCCTGCTGAAGCGGTGAAGTCGGTCCGCGAAGTGGCCCTGGGGGTGCCCGTCCACGCGATCAGCAATGTGTCGGGCGAAGGACTCGACGTTGTCCGCGACTACCTGCAGCCCGGCCGGACGATCGCCCTGATGGGCTCCTCGGGGGTGGGGAAATCGACGCTGGTGAATCGACTGGCGGGGAAAGAGCTGCTGCGCACTCAACAGGTCCGCGACGCGGACGACAAGGGCCGCCACACGACAACGCACCGAGAGATCTACCGGCTTCCCGATGGCGCGCTGCTGCTCGATTCACCGGGCATGCGGGAGCTCGGGTTCTGGGACGCAGAGGAAGGCTTCCAGGAGACCTTCGACGACATCGAACGAATCGTCACGCGTTGCCGTTTCCGCGACTGCGGCCATACCAACGAGCCGGGATGCGCCGTACGTGAAGCGCTCGAGGACGGGATCGTGACAGCGGCTCGCTGGGACAGCTACCAGAGGCTCGAGCGCGAGGCTCGATACGAACCCCGGCGCCAGGACACGAGCGCGGCCCGGGCCGAGCGGCAGCGCTGGCGCCAGATCCACAAGGAGCTTCGAAAGCTGCCTAAGAAGGGCTCATAGGATAGACCGGAGAGAACGCAGCAGGGGATGAGGTCGGGCACCTGGCGCTGTGGCCGGGCTTGGCGAGGTGGCTTGAGGGTAGGAGGCCAGCAGAACGGCCGTGCTCGACCTCATCCCCTGCTGCTGCCACGGGCTGCTAGGGTCACGACCTCCAGCCCGGGCGCTCCCCCCAGCGTGACCCGAGTCTCGTCCACGCTGCCGTCGCGGCGCCGGTAGCGCACCGTCACGGTGTCGCCGGGGGCGTGTTGGCGCAGAATGCCGGTGATGTGGCGCGAGAAGAACTCCTCGGCGAAGGCCGCGTCGCCGGCGACTTCGACCAGCACCTGACGGGCGCCCTCGACATCGTAGGGTCGCGCCACGGCCGGCGGCTCCGAGCCTTCGGGCTTGCCGTACCGTTCCCACATCGCTCGCATGAAGGTGTCGAGCGTGACCGCTCCGTCGCTTCGGTCGCGTAGCGTCAGGTCGAGCCCGAGCGCGATCGCGGCGCCATGGGTGTAGTAGGACAGGAAGGTATTGGCGCCGTAAGTGCGGTCGACGGACTGCGCCGCATCAACGAAAGGCGCCAGCCGGCTCATGTCGACAGCAGAGCGGAAGCGGGCTCCCGGGCTGGTGCTCACGGCGCTGATGGTTCGGCCAAGGCTGCCGAGCAGCCGATCGAGACTGGTAATCTCGGCGCGAGCGAGCACCAGGCCGCCGTAGTAGCTGGTGAACCCCTCGGCCAGCCACAGCTCGCTCGACATGTTGGCGTGCTCGAAGTCGAACGGCTCGAGCGACGCGGGCGGATGCGCTCGACGTTCCAGGCGTGGAAGAACTCGTGCGCCGCCGTGTCGAGGAGGCCTGATCGGTTGGAACGGAGCGAGCCGGCGCTGGTCAGCATCGTGCTGTTGCGATGCTCCATGCCGTCACCGCTGGCCCACGGCAGGTAGTCAGCGATGAACGTATACGTGTTGCCCTCGAACGCCGGATACTCGCCGTAGACGCGCCGCGTTTCCCGGACGATACGCTCCACGTCAGGCGGTGTACCGGGCGGTAAGTCGAGAAGATGGTATGGCATGACCCACGTTATATGGTTCATGGCGCGCGGTTTTCTCGACTGCAA
>JACZXM010000273.1 GCA_022571615.1 Acidobacteriota bacterium
CGGTCAGCCTTCGAGTCCTTGACCGTCGGACTGCGTTCGCGGCCGTGTGGCCCGATCGGCTCGTCGAGTTCGACACCAACATCAACTTCATGATTCGTCAGATCCGGGCCGCGTCGTTGACCACTTTTCAAGAAGTTCAAATGAGCCAAAGCGCCACCTGATTTAATTCTTCTTCGAGTCCTTCGAGAAAAGCGTCCAGTTGATCGTGGCGTTCCCGGTCAGCAACACACTCGATATACCAGGCAATGTCTGTAGGAGATGCCATAGCAGCTCCCTAGCCGCTCTAGGACAGCGACGGAGCGGGTGCCCCGGGGAACGGGGGTGGGGGTCGGTCGGCGGCCCCGTCGCGCGAGGTGCGCCGCGGCTTCCTACCACGCCAGGGCGGCGGCCTCCAAGGGAGGGGGCGGAAATCGAGACGCCGCCGTCCGGTATATGGCGCCCGGAATCGAGGCTTCGGGCAACGGAAAAGGGGACCGACTGATTCGGACGATCCTCTTTTTTTTCATCCACTTACAACCAAGTGCCCAAGAGAGGACTTGAACCTCCACGGGGTTACCCCCACTAGGTCCTGAACCTAGCGCGTCTGCCAATTCCGCCACTTGGGCTCGGAGGCTCAAGTATAGCAACCGGTTGCGGCGCTCATAGCTCGCGCCGTCACTCGGGTGCAAGGGGTATCGCGGGGGAGACCGAAGGGCGCACGAAGACGCCGAGGTTGCGTGCATCCGAGCTGCCGGGGGTGTCGAAGAGCGGAATGGTCCCGGCCTCGGACCAGATGCTGAACCGGTACAGGTAGGTGTCCAAATACCGTTGTGGCTCGGACGCTTCGAGCGACAGGGAGATCCGGCCGTGGGGTTCGATCTCACGGTCGATGCGCTGTCCGCCGTGGTGCACGACGACGCGGTTGGGCGCGCCCCGGTTGCGGATCGCGAGCTGTATTCGCTCCAGCGGCACGGTGGTGCGCACCACCAGCTCGGCCTCGCGGCCACCCTTGAGCCAGAAGCCGGCCGGATCTCCTTCGCGCAGCCAGGTGCCGTCATCGAGGAAGTAGGCGAAGAAGGTCGGCGGCTGTTCGAACGTCTGTCGCCGGGCGCGCGGCTGGGTGTTGAACGGCAGGTTATGGAGGATCGTGACCTCGGTCGGCAGCAGCGTGTACGGAAGCGCCTTGGTGTGCGCCGACGGGTTGAGCGAGGAGCTGAACGGATCGAGCACGATCTGGGCTAGGAACAGTCCCCACACGATCCAGCTGAGCGCCGCACCCATGAGCCCGATTCCTGCCGGCAGGACGAAGAACATGACGGCGTAGGAGTTGACGAAGTATCGACTGCCAACCGTCCCGCCGCCGCCAATCCAATTGCCCTTGACCACCAACACGATAGCCAGGATCTGCAGGAGCCAGAAGCCGATCAACAGGGCGTGGGGGCTACGCCAGCGTCGGCGCGGCGCGGCCAGAAATGCGACCAGCGCCAGCACGCAGGGGAACATGTACGGCAGGATGCCGCCATTGCGCCCGATCCAGACGTATAGCAAATCCCGGCCCAGCGTCGCGACCGATGGCAGGGCGCCCAGATCCGCGAGATCCGCGATGCTGGTGGTCATCGGGTTGCCGGTGTTGTCGAAGTCGTGATCCGGTCCCAAGTAGGGGTAGGAAGTGAGGACATCGAACGATTTGCGGTCACCGCCCTGGTAGTTCCAGTCGCCGATCGCAGCCCAGGTGCCGACAAACAGCGACCCGACGACGATCACCACCAGCGCGCCGAGCGCCAGCGCCTTGAGCGGACGGCCGCGGCCCGCGGTCCAGAGCAGCAACGGCGCCAGCAGCAAGATGTTGGGTGGCTTGGAGTAGATCGCGACGCCATATAACAGGGCGGCGGCGAAGTCGGTCCAGCCGCCAGCCAGCCACCCGAGCACTTGGGAGGGTGCGTTGTCGGCCGGCAGAGGTTCCTTGTACAGCCACAGGAACGTGGCCAAAAACAGCAGCGACAGATTGAACCATTCGGGAGTGAGCCAAAAGAAATACAGCGTTGCCACCGAGCCCAGCACATAGGTCAGGACGTACAGGACGGCGTGCCCGTCTCCGAAGCCGCGGCGAGCATAGGCATAGCCCGCACCCAGCATCAGCCCCAGCAGCAGGGCGTGGAGAACGAAGAATCCGTTGTCGCCGAACAGACGCACAAACGGCGCGGCCGCCAGTGGATAGGCGTAGGCCTTGGCGTAGTACAGCTGCTGGGTGTCTGGGTTGCGGACCAGAAACAACCCCGAAGGGCCGCCACCGTAACCGGCGGCGTAGACGCGCTCTAGATCCCGCCGCTCGTACCGCAGGTCGCCGTCGTAGGCGAGACTGTAGGCCATCGAGTGGTAGGTGGCCTCGTCACTCCAGAAGATCCCGGTGACGCTGCCGTTGCTCTTGCTCTCGGGGACGCGCAGGGTCAATCCGTAGCCCAGCGCCGCTAGCGTGACAGTCGCAATAATCAGGGCGGGCATGCGGCGAGCGGACATGCGGCGAAGCGTACACCACGTGGCACGGGGTCAATCCCCGTGGTATGGTCAGACAGAATATCTGGCCGTTCCGCGCCGGATCCTGTGCTGCGCGCAGGGCCTCGTTCCGCACCGCATCAAGCCGTGGTGCGAACTCTGTACTCGGCCCCGCAGCATGGCTCCTTGATGCGCATAGCCAATCCTATCTTCGCACGTGATCTTCGTGAGACTGCACAGACACAGCCGAAGTCAGCAGCGAGTCTTCCATGACAGTAGACCCTCGTCCCGAGCACGAGCTCGACGCCCAGCGTGTGCTCTCCTTTCTTTGCGACGCGTCGAGTCGCCCTGTTTCCTTCAAGACCCTGGCCCGCGAGCTGCAGATCGATGAGGCGACCGAAGCGCATCTGAGGTCGATTCTCGACGACCTGTTGCAGGCCGGTTCCCTGGTGCAAACCCGCGAGCATCGGTTCGGCTCTCCGGCCAAGATGAACCTGGTCGTCGGCACGCTCAAGGTGCACCCGGACGGGTTCGGTTTCGTGATCCCGGACCCCGGCACCGAGAGCGCGGATCTGTTCGTCGCCGGACGCAATCTGGGCCACGCCATGCATGGCGATCGGGTCGTTGCTCGCCGCGAGCACCAACGACGCGGCGGACGGATCGAAGGGCGTGTCATCCGGATCCTGCAGCGCGCCCGGCAGAGGCTGGTCGGCAAGCTCGAGCACAGCGGTGGCCTGGTCTACGTGACGCCGCTCGATCGGCGGTTCGTCGACGACGTCCATATCCCGGCAGACGCCATCGGCAGCGCCGCCAACGGACAGCTTGTGGACGTGGAGATCACCGCCTACCCGCGTGCGAATCGCGGCCCGGTGGGCCGCATTATCGAGGTGCTCGGCGCCGCTGGTGATCCCAGCCTGGACGTCGAGATCGTAATCAGGGAATACCAGCTCGCGCATGCCTTCCCGGCCGAGGTGCTCGAGCAGGCCGCCGCGGTTCCCACCGAGGTCACCGAGGAGCAGATCGAGGGGCGCACCGACTTCCGTGACCTCCCGATCGTCACCATCGATGGTTCCAGCGCCAAGGACTTCGACGACGCGGTGTACGTGCAGCTTCTGCCCAACGGCCACTACCGCCTGCACGTGCACATCGCCGACGTCTCGTTCTACATCCCCGCCGGCTCGGCGATCGACACCGAAGCCCGCGCCCGTGCGACTTCGGTGTATTTCCCCGATCGCGTACTACCCATGCTGCCGGAATCGCTGTCCAACGAGATCTGTTCGCTCAAACCGGGTGTCGACCGGTTGGTGCATTCGGTGCTCATCGATATCGATCGTGACGGCCGAACCGTCAACTACGAGTTCCACGACGGCGTGATTCACTCCGCCGCGCGCATGACCTACGCACAAGTGGCGACGATGTTGGAGCAGGATGAGGAGACTCTCGACAAGTACGACGAGCGCTCCCGGCAGTTCGAGCGCATGAAGGACCTGGCGCTGGTGCTCAAGGAGTACCGTCGCCGGCGGGGCAGCATCGACTTCGATCTGCCGGAGCCCGAGATCGTCATCAATCTGCGAGGGGAGACCGAGGACATCGTGCGGGCCGAGCGCAACATTGCGCACCGGATCATCGAGGAGTTCATGATCCGGGCCAACGAGGTGGTCGCGAGTCATTTCACATGGGAGGACGTCGAGGCGCTGTACCGTGTGCACGAAGGTCCGAATCCAGAGCGGATCGAGCAGTTCCGGGAGTTCATCTCCGGGCTTGGCCACTCGCTGGGGGGTGGAAAAGAGATACAGCCAAGGCACTTCGTCGAGTTGCTCGAGCGGCTCGAGGGCCGGCCCGAAGAGAAAGTGATCGCGATGCTGATGCTCCGGGCGATGAAGCAGGCTCGCTACCAGGTCCGCAACGAGGGCCATTTCGGACTTGCGTCCGAGCGCTACACCCACTTCACCTCACCCATCCGCAGGTATCCCGACCTGGTCGTGCACCGATTGCTCAAGGCCGATCGGCAGAGCGACAAGGCAGCATCGTTCGACCCGGTCGAGCTTACCGGCGCGCTCCAGAGCATCGCGGACTGGTGCTCGACCCAGGAGCGTCGGGCCGAGAAGGCCGAGCGCGAGTACTGCGACTGGAAAAAAGTGCAGTTCATGGCCGACAAGCTCGGCGAGGTCTACGAGGGACATGTCACCGGAGTGCGATCGTTCGGCCTGTTCGTCGAGCTCGAGCCGATCTTCGTCGAGGGCCTGGTGCCGGTCTCGAGCTTGAACGACGATTACTACATCTTCGAGGAGGCCAAGCACACGTTGCGCGGTCGGAACACGGGACGCACGTTCACGCTCGGCGATCGGGTCAAGGTGCAGGTCGCCAAGGTCGACCTCGAACGTCATCGCCTGGACTTTTCGCTCCAGGAGGGACCACTGCAGAGGCCGGCGCCGCCGTCGCGCGTCACATCTCGCCGCCGCCGGCGCCGGCCGCGCCGCGGTGAGGCGAGGCAGCGGCCGGCCGCTGCGGGTGGCGTCAGCGAACCGGTTGCGGCCTCGAGCCGGGGGCTGCCCGAGACCAGCGCGACGGCCGCGGCGGGAACCGAGGCGCTGGAGCCGGCGACCGCCCAGACCT
>JACZXM010000274.1 GCA_022571615.1 Acidobacteriota bacterium
CCAGGACGGTACCGGCGATCCGGTCCGGAAGTCCTCGATCCGGCTTGCGGATCGCGTAGCCGACTGCAACCAACGCCAGCACAACGAGGGCCATGCCCACGGCATGCATCCCGGGCTCAGGGAGCTGGATTCCCAGGGGTCCCAAGAGGGGTCCTTGCGGATACAAGAGGAAGACCCCCCATCCGGCCAGCGCCCGCATCAAACAGCGCCAGCGGCTCGCCCTGCGACCGTCGAGGGTCTGAACGGCGGCGCCGAACAGATACAGCAGAGGTCCACCTCGGAGGACGAAGGAAAGGATCAGGGCAGGCACGGCGAAAAAGGACAACAGAAACGAAATCGTCGCAGTCGGTATGCGCTCCTGCCGATAGAGACCGGGGACAGTGGAGCGGTAGATCTCCATCAGGGTCTCGACGTATTCCGACATGATGACGAGCTGAGTGTCCTCAGGCAAGGGGACCAACGTCAACCACGTCACGACCATCGCTGGACCGGCGATGATCGCAAACGAGCCCAGCCTAGCCAGCCGCCCCACGGTGGCCGGCTGCTGGGTGAGCTGCTGGAGTTTTCCGATGATCTCCTCAAGGGAATCAGAGTTGGTCTGGGGCTTGCAGATGGTCTGGATCAAGGGCTTGGCCGTCTCGGGAAGTGGGGCCCGGGGGAACCGGCTATCCAGCCGGTCCAACGGTATGGCTTTGCCCTCCATGGCGAAGAGCAGGAGCTGATGAAGGAATGCCTTCCAGTTGTCGGCATCCAGTTGGATGCCTTTTTCATCGATGCCATCCGCAGGGTCTACCGGGGCGGGAAAGTCGAGGAGCTTGGCGTTGCCGGAGGCGTCCAGCCAGATGTGATCCAGGGACATGGGCCTGGGGAGCCAGCCCTGTCCCATTTGGGCCTTGATCTCCTCGGAAAGGCTCAAGAGCAATCGCCGCGTCAATGCCCACGAGAGTTTCTTCTTACGCGCCACGAGACTAATGAGAGCCGTCCCGGAGGGTGGCCCGTAGGCGTCCCATACATCAGCCGGCTGCCTGGACCCCTGCAGCCACGCCAGGCGGCCGGGGCTCGTCGATGCAAGGCGGCCGACCGCCGCTGCCTGAGTCGCGTCGCCAAAGGCGTGGATCCAAACGTCCCGCTCCAGGATCCCGTCGCGGCCGAGCAAGAGAGCCTCCCAGTCTTGCTCCCCTTCACGGCCCCGCTCCCAGATTGTGCCGATGCGGCGGTAGGGGCCGAATCGCAGCGGCTCTAACTCTTCTGCGAGCTTCTGGGCTACCAGTGCGTCCGGGACCGCGGCCTCCTCCCTCCGGCGTACCGCAAACACCCTCGTCTTACTGGCAAGCTCGTGGAGGCCCGCGTATCCGTTCCGCTTGCGCATGGTGGAGATAACGGCGAGATAGCTCAGGGCGAGAACCGCAACCACGATCAAGGCGTGGATATTCCCGACCTCGCCAGTCGCCATCAGGTACTTGTGGACCAGTGTGGAAGGGATCGCGGTAACCCCCACAAAGTTGAGCGATCGGATCAGCGCCGCCCGGGGGGTGATCGGCAGACCCGTCGGCGTGGCGACCCGCAAGCCTGCCAGGAACTTGCCGGGTGAGCGGCCCCACTTGCCCTCGAACAAGGAGAAGTAGAGCAAGTAAAGCAGAATTGCCGGCCAGGCAGGAGGATCAAAGGGATCCCCTTCCGTAAGCGAACTGTGAGAGAGGGTCAACACAAAGAGGGTCAACCAATCGGCCACGTATGCCAATGCTCGCTTCGCCAGGCTGCTGGCCTCCAGGCCCTGCGACGAGAAGGGAATCAGGGCCGCGCGCAGCGCGGCATAGTCGGCGAATCGCTGCCGCTTGTCCTTTGCCAGGCAGCGCATTACCAGCCGCTGCAGGCCCTTGGAGCCGCCGATCCGGTGACTTGAGATTGGCGCTGGAGCCTCACTGAGGATCCGGGCGATGACCTCCGGCCCGCTTTTTCCAACAAACGGGGGCACCCCAGCCAGCAGGGTGTACAGCGTCGCTCCGACGGAATAGATGTCGGAGCGAACGTCCAGGTCCCGGCCGCGGGCCTGCTCAGGCGAGGAGTAGACCGGAGTACCGATGAAGGTTCCGGTGGCTGTCAACCGGGTCTCTTCCTCCAGCGTCCTGGAGATTCCGAAATCACCGATCTTGGCGCGCCCCTCCTCGTCGAGGAAACAGTTGGATGGCTTGATGTCGCGATGCAGGATCCCGGCCTTCTGGGCTACTTCCAACCCTGTAATGACATCCAGGATCAGATCGACGGCTTGCTGCTCGGGCAACGGATCCTGCCCCTCGATCAAGTCCCTGAGGGTGCCACCCGGCACGAGCTCCTGCGCGATGAAAGGGATGCCATCGGCTACATCTGCGGCGAACACGTAGACGCATCTGGGGTGGTTCAGGGATGCGGCAATCCTTCCCTCTCTCTCGAAGCGTGCGAGGGCCGTGGGAGAAGCGCTTCCCACCGAGGTGAGCAGTTTGAGGGCCAGCAGCCGCCCGCTCTCGGTATCCTCGGCCTCCCAGACGTGGCCGAAGCTGCCCTCACCGAGCGTTCGGATCAGCCGATAGGAACCGAGGGCCCTGCCAGGTTGCAGTCGGGGATCCCTTGGTGCCGATGGAGCCGACAGCTCCGCTACCGTCTCCATCTGCGTCAGCGTGCGACCGGCTTTCACGGCGGACTCACCGGGCCCATCGCGTCCAAAGGGCCATCCTTCAGGGTAAGTTCAGCCGGGGTTTCCCAGATAACCCGTGTCCAGTCACGACTATTGGCTTGGTCCATGTCAGGAAGCCGGCATTCAAGCATAGATTCACGGTTTCCTCCACGGAGCCTCCGCCAATGATTGCTAGCTGCCATCATGACCCGTAATCCCTTGCTGCTCTTGCCGTTACGAGGTCCTTGACTCCCCGTTCACACAGACTGCCAGCGTGCTCCCCACAGGTCGGCACGGTTCGGGGAACCTTGGCCGCCACCCCGGGACCCACAACGGCGGCGGAGATGCCAACCATCAAAGCCGCTCAAGGATCGCCCTGAACAGCTCGCGCGGTACGGCCACCTCAGCCCTTCAAGCCTCATCTGCGAAATCCGGGTTGAAAGGGGTTGCCGAGGTGGGGGAGGGGCATGACTTCGACTGAATTGTCCGGCAGGTGCAGACGCTCGGCCACGAACCTCAAGCGCCGGTCGCCCGGTTTCGATTCAGAGTATCCATCTGATCATCCCCTGCTGCGTTCCCTCCGTTCTACATCCGCTCCCTGGCGTCACCGACACGGCGAGTGATGTGGAGCGAGTCCAGGTGCTCGAGCAACGGGATGGCGTGCTTGCGGGTTACCCCGGCCCAGTCCTTGAACTCGGCAACCGAGAACTGCTGGCCGCGAGGGAACCGCGACCGCAAGGCGTCCACGAATCGCTCGAGGACTTCTGCGTGCAGCACGATATCTTCCTTGATCCGTACCAGCCGACCCTGACGTAGCAGGTAGTGCAGCACCTCGCGGGCCTCCTCGCCGTTCTCGCCACAGGTTTCAAGCGCCTTTGCCAGTCCAGGCGGGGTGAGACCCGCCCTCTCGTAGGTTTGCATCAGAGCCTGCTCGGTCTGCTCGGCACTCCTGGGCAGCCGGATCCGATGGGCGCTCAATGCGTAGCCGGTGTCTTCACCGCGGACATGGTCGGCGGCGACCAAGCGCTCCAGGGCGGCCCCCAGAACCTCTACCGGCGGACTGCCCGAGATACTCGATCGCAGCTCTTCCTTGGTTGCCGCTACGCGCAATGGATAGCGCTCGTGGTAGGAGGCGAGTTGCGCCAGCAAGTCGCGCTCGAGCGCTTCGACCAACGGCGCCGCGATTGCTCGCGGCACCGAGCCCGCAACCAGCACCAGGGCACCGATGTCCCGGCCTTCTCGGATCAGGCCATCGATGACCTCGGGAGGGCGCACGAACCGTAGCTGGAGCTGCCGGCGGTCGAGTCCAGCGAACCCCGCCTGCCTCACCCAGGCGACCAGGCGCTCGACGTCGGTTCCACGCTCGAGCCGGCGAAGCTCCTGCGCGGCCTGGCTGCGGCGGCGATGCTTGCTTGGGGCCGGGTCGATCACGACACCGCCACCGATGGTGACGACGGGAGAGTAACGGCGCACGATGAACCGGTCACCGGGAGCGGTCGTGTAGGGGGACTCGAGACGAAGCTGGACGAGCCCATTGTCGCCGCCGGGGATTCGATCACCCTGCAGGATGCTCATCCGTCCGAGGATCTCGGCCGCGCCGTGGTGGAATCGAATGCGTTGATGGTGCTCGATCGCCGTGAAGCCCTCGAGCACTTCCAGTCGCGCGTCGATCAGGTAGGAAGGAGCCAGGGCGCCCGGACGGCTGATCACGGTGCCCCGGGCCAGCTTGTCCACCTGGATTCCTTGCAGGTTCAAGGCGGTGCGCTGCCCGGCCCTGGCGGCCTCGGTATCGCTCCCGTGTACCTGGATGCCGCGCACGGTGACGACGGTGTCTGATGGTTGGACCTGCACTCGTTCGCCCACGCGCACGGTGCCAGAGAGCAGGGTTCCGGTGACCACGCTACCGAACCCCTTGACCGTGAATGCGCGGTCCACAGGGAGTCGCAGGACTCCTTCCGCCGGACGTTCCGGAGTCGCCCGCAGGCAGGTGGCGAGAGCCGCGCGGAGATCGTCGAGGCCATCACCGCTGACCACACTGGTACGGATGATCGGAGCATCGGCGAGCGCCGAGCCGGCGAGGAACTCGCGAGTCTCCAACTCCACGAGCTCCAGGAGCTCCTCCTCCACCAGCTCGCACTTGGTCAGGGCCACGACCCCATGGCGGATGCCCAGCAGCCGGCAGATGGCGAAGTGCTCGCGGGTTTGCGGCATGATCGACTCGTCGGCGGCGATCACGAGCAGGACGAGGTCGATTCCGCCGACGCCCGCAAGCATGTTCTTGACGAACTTTTCGTGTCCGGGCACGTCGACAAAGCCGAGGCGCAGATCATTGCCAAAGTCCAGGTGGGCGAACCCGATATCGATCGTGATGCCGCGGCGCTTTTCTTCCTCGAGCCGGTCGGTATCGATGCCGGTGAGAGCCTTGACG
>JACZXM010000275.1 GCA_022571615.1 Acidobacteriota bacterium
GAAAGACGCTTCTGGAGAAGGGCCCGGAGATCTTCGCTCAGGACGGCACCATCGAGCAGTACGAGCGACGGATCGCGGATCTGGAGCAACTGCTGGGCAAGAAGGAGGTGGAGATCGCCCTTTTAAAAAACTTCTTGGGCCGCAGCAATTGAGCCTGACCGAGAAGGTCGAGCTCGTCGAGGCGGTCGCCGGCCAGTACGGAGTGTGCAAGCCGTGTGAGCTGCTCGATCTGAACCGATCGACGCTGTATGCGAGACGTCGGCAGGTTCCGTACCAGGTGAAGTACCAGCACCTTCGTGAGCCGCTCGAGACGATCGCTCGAGGGCACCCGGAATACGGGTATCGTCGCACCTGCTGGGAGCTGCGCGAAGGCTACGGTGTCGTGGTCAACCGCAAGGTCGTGCAGAACCTGCACCGGTGTTGGGATCTGCCATTGCTGCGTTCCACGAGGCATCCCAAGCGCAGTGGGATCCGCACGGCGATCGAGTCGGCGGGCGATCGGGTCAACCTGCTGGGGCGGTTGGAGACGGTTGATCCGTTTCAGGTTCTTTGCACCGACTTCACCGAACTCCTCTTCGATGGCGGCGTCGGAAAGATGATTGCCATCATCGATCACCAGGCCAAAGTCGCGCTTGGCTGGGCAGTGGGCGTGGCGGCTGACACCGAGCTGGCGCTGAAGGCCTGGCGGCACGCCAAGGAGACGTTAAACGAGCTCGGTATCGACCCCGCCAGGATGATCATGCATCAGGACCAAGATGCCGTCTTCACCAGCTACGGCTGGACGGGCCAGCTACTTATAGCCGACAAGCTGCGGCTCTCGTACTCGCTCAACGGCGCCAAGGATAATACCGTGATGGAGTCGTTCTTCTCCCGCTTCAAGAACGAGAACCGCTCGCTGCTGCTCGACGCCCAGGGCCTCGAGGCCCTGGGCGTGGTGGTGGACACCAGGATGCGGTACTACAACACTGAAAGGTAGTGTGAAGCAGAAAGGGCGTTCCCTGCTGGTAGAGTCCGGTGGGTCTTGTAACCACCACCACGGCGATGAACACGAACACGTGCGGTGGATACCCGGGACGACCAGGACGGCGGGCAAGCCGATATCGAGGACGATAGACAGTGTGCAGAAACTCCAATACCCTCAGAATCGGGTGATGGTCGGCCACCATGGTGTACCCCCATGGGTTGTGCCTCCCATCGGAGGTGCATACTACATGTAGTAGGCTCCATCACCCTTTTTTTGCGTTAACTTCTTCCAGGTCAAAGACTTAGAGCCAACAAACTGAGTTTTGCTCCACCCTCAATTAACTGGAGTGCGTACGGCAGCATGATGGATGCACACCACTTTCTCGAGGAGCTCACCGCGGCAGTGGCTGACAGCCCGCTGGTGCGGGCGGCGGCGCTCACACAGACACCGCCCTACCGGTCGCGGGCTCCGTTCCTGCTGCCCTTCTCGATCGAGGGTCGCCCGGCGGAGGACACGCAGGCGCCTCCCGAGCTTGACAGCACCGTCATCACGCCGCAGTACTTCGAGGTTCTCGGCATCTCGGTCACGCGCGGGCGCGTCTTCGACAGCCGCGACGAGCCGGAAAGTACTCCTGTCGCGGTGATCAACGAGACAATGGCAGCGTTGTACTGGACCGGCGAGGATCCGGTGGGAGCCCGTATTTCGACCGACAAGAGGGAGACCTGGATCACCGTTATCGGAGTCGTCGGGGACACGCGCCCCTACGGTCCTGCGACCCCGGTCACGCCCGTCTTCTACCGGCCCTTCGCTCAGGCGGGGATGCCGACCTGGCTCATGATCCGGACCGTTGGAGACCCGGCCAGCGCGGCGCAGGCGGTCAAGGACATCGCGTACGCGCTGAGCGACGCCAACCCGATCAGCGATCTGCAACCCCTGGCCACCCTGCGTGCCGATGCAGTGGCGTCGCCCCGGCTCACGGCTTCGCTGCTCGGCGTCTTCGCCGTGCTAGCCCTGATCGTCACGTTCATCGGCATCACCGGGGTCGTGGCCTTCACGATCACCCAGCGCACGCGGGAGCTGGGGCTGCGCATGGCACTCGGTGCCCAACGTCCGGGCATCCTCTCGATGGTCGTGCGACAGGAGATGGTCCAGGTCGCCGCCGGGCTGGTGCTCGGCATCGCCGGGGCCATTGCTTTCGGTCGTCTGTTCTCGGGCCTGCTCTTCGAGGTCCAGCCCGTCGATCCGGCGACATTCGTCGTGGTCGTTGCCGTCCTTGCGGCCGGGGCCCTGGTGGCGGTGGTGATACCGGCGCGCCGCGCGGTCGGTGTGAATCCGGTCATCGCCCTGCGCTCGAATTGATGGATCTTGCCCGGCTCCGAAGAGTACGCCGCTGGCAGCGACTGCTACCGGCAGGGCTGGCGTTGGCCGGCGCGATCGTCGCATACCCAATGCTCAAGCCGCTGGCTATTCGTGCCCTCGAGCTCGGCGCCGGCGCTAGCGCCCGGTGGCTGGAAGCGGCGCCGGGGCCAGATCTCGCCGGCGCCTTCTCCAACCGGGCAGATGGCTTGTTCCAGCCGGCGTTCGCCCCGGGCGGCGATCCCCAGATACCGGACTCGTACCGGGAGTGGGTCTTCGTGGGCAGCGCTACCGGCCTGGCGTATGGCGAACCCGGTGCACGGCGCGAGCACGACACGCCCGGTGCCTTCACCCAGGTTTATCTCGAGCCCGAGGCGTTCCGGCACTTCCGGGAAACCGGTGAGTTTCCGGAGGGCACGACCTTCGTGCTCGACATTCGCAAGCCGACCACAGGAATCTCGATCGCCCGCGACGGCTGGTTCGCAGGGGAGCTTCTGGCGGTTCACGCCGCGATCAAGGACACCCGCCGCCTCGGCGGCTGGGGCTACTTTCACGTGAACGAGAGCGGCATCGCCCGCCGAGCCCGAACCGATACCTGCAACTCTTGCCACGCGGAGCACGGCGCTGTCGACAACGTCTTCGTGCAGTTTTACCCGGTGCTGTCCGAGGTCCGCAAGAACATCACCCAGCGGCCGTAGCAGGTCCTGGCGAAAGTCTCTAGCCCGCGAGCAGCGGTGCCGGCTTGATGGGATGGCTGCCACCCCAACACAGTCCTCCTGGTTCTGCGGCAAGGGGCCAGCGTCGCCATGGGCGATGGGTGCCCGCGTGTCCGTCTACCGATGTCATAGCGGCGCTGTACCTTCCAACGGGGCAGTCAGAGGCGGCGGAGCAAGCGCTACAAAAGGACCCGGTGTGGGCAGCGCCGATGCTCTGGCGAAGCGAGTTCCGAAACGTGCTTGTAGCGTTGCTCCGGCGGGAGGTGCTCTCGCTCGAGGACGCTATAGAGATGGTGTCCGAGGCGGAGCAACTGATGCGCGAGCGTGAGTATGCGGTTCCGAGCGATGACGTCCTGTCGCTTTCCAACGCTTCGGGCTGCACGGCCTACTACTGCGAGTTCGTCAGCCTAGCCCGCTGGGCGCGCACCTCGCTGGTTACCCTGGATCGAGCAGTGCTGAGAGCATTCCCCGAGGTCTCGGTATCACTGGCGCGGTTCGTCGTCTGACTCGCATCCGGTCGCTAATCGGAACGCATCGCCTCGAGGGGATCGACCTTCGTGGCCCGTCGTGCCGGGATGTAACAGGCGGTCAAACCCGTGACCAGCAGCACAACGACAATGCCCACCATGACGACGGGATCGGCGGCCGAGACCCGGTACAGAACCACCGACATCATGCGGCCCAGTCCGAAGGCCATCACCAGGCCGATCGCCATGCCGATGAGCAACTGCTTGAAGCCCTGGCCGAGTACCAGTCGGCGCACGTCGCTCTGAGTCGCTCCGAGGGCCATCCGCAGCCCCACCTCGAAGCGGCGTTGCGAGACCGAAAACGACAGCACGCCGTACAGACCGATCGTCGCCAGAAACAGGGCCGCCCCGCCGAAGATCACGAACATGGCGGCGAAAGTGCTCAACATGGCCGACGACTGGGCCAGGGCGGTTGCCATCGTCTGAGGCTGGGTCAGCGGCAGGTCGGCGTCGATCGCTCCAATCGCATCCTTCACCGGTCGGGACAGCTCGAGCGGGTCACCGCTCGCCGTCCGTGCCAGGACAAACACCGAGGTGGTGGGGCGCTGAGCCAGCGGCACGTAGATCGCGTCCGTCGACAGAATGAACAACTGCGACTCCAGGAACAGATCGGGTGCCACGCCGACGATCGTGTAGTAGAGGTCGTCGTTGCGGTCGGACGTGCCAGTCTGCGAAGTAGCACGAATCGCCACCCGTTCACCGATAGCAGGCTTGTCAGGGAAGTGTGTCTGAGCGAACGCTTGATTGACGATCATGACGGGCGGTGCATCGGCGTTGTCGTCGGCCGCGAAGTCGCGACCCGCCGCCAGCGGAGCTCGCAGGGTGGAGAAGTAGCGCTCATCGACCATGCCGATGCGGGTGCTCGGATAGTCTCGATCCCCCTGGTAGACGTTGCCTCCGATCGCGACCCGCCCGTTGGTGAAGCCAAGCACCGGCGGATCGCTGGCCAAAGTGACGTCGGTGACGCCGGGCAGGGCCTCCAGCCGCGGTGTGAGCTCGCGGAAGAACTGGCGACGCGACTCGGCATCGGGATACTTGTCGACCGGGAGCACGAATCCGGCGGTGAACAGGCCGGTCTCATCGAATGCGTACTCCTGGGTGAGGTAGTTGGTCACGCTGCGGATCATCAGGCCGGCGGCCACCAGGAGCGCGCACGACACGGCCACCTCCGCCAGCACGAGGCCGCGACTGAGACGGCCGATACGCAGACTGGTGCCGCCACGGGAGCTGTCCTTGAGAACGTCGTTGGCGTTGGCGCCCGATGCCTTGGCGGCCGGGATCACGCCGGACAGCAGGCTCGCGGCGACCGTCAACATGACCACGAAGCCGAGCACGCGCGCATCGAGCTCGATCGCGAACCAGAAGGGTGCCCCGGTCGGCAGCGACGCCATGACGAAGTTGAACTGATCGATGCCGAGCTTGGCGACGCCGATTCCGACGACACTGCCGAGGACGCCGATGATGCCCGCCTCCGAGAGCAACTGGAAAAAGAC
>JACZXM010000276.1 GCA_022571615.1 Acidobacteriota bacterium
GCCACGGTGCCGGGTGCAGGGGCAAGCGAGGCGCTACCCGTGGCGCCAGCGCGTGAGGTCCTGGACGAGATCACCCCAGCGCGTCGAAGCGACCGTCCTCAACAAGCGCTGGTCGGAGGTGATCAACGGCGCCTTCTCGATCTCGGCCAGGGCGACGTAGAGGCAGTCGTACACCAGGTGGATATCAAGAGCCGATCCTCGAAACCACCGAGCCGAGAGCTGCCCCGGCACACTAACTGTCCCTAAATCGACGGCAAGCGCGTTGTTTTCGTTGCCGCGATCCGTTACGGCCGTCATCTGGCACAGAAAGTGCAAGGACTCGGCTTCAGTTACTGCGACGAGTCCGTGCATGTCGGCGCGATCGGCCTGATCGTCCACTGAGACGGGTCGCATCATGATATGGAGGAGAACATGAGGTTGCGAACGACCCTGGGGCTGATCGCCGGCCTCGCCATCACGATGACCGCCTGCTCAGGAATCAAAGCGAACTCCATCTTCGATACCGAGTACGCCTTCGGCGGGTCCGCGACCTACATCTGGGCGGAGCAGGCCCCACCGGTCGTGAACGGCCGAGCCAACGACCTACTGCACCGCCGCATCGTGAGCAGTGTGGACCGAGAGCTGAGCGCCAAAGGTATGCGACTC
The DNA here is from genome assembly GCA_022571615.1 of Acidobacteriota bacterium. Classification (GTDB taxonomy): domain Bacteria; phylum Acidobacteriota; class UBA890; order UBA890; family WLXD01; genus JACZXM01. The sequence goes on from JACZXM010000276.1 coordinate 646, forward strand.
GATGCCAATGCCACCTATCGGATCGTTTACTACGTCGGTGTCGAGCGGATACCGCGGGTTACGACCAGTGACTATTACGGCGGCGGATGGGGCCGCTGGGGGCGCGGCTGGGGCGTCGATGTTGGGACCAGCACGACAAGGGTGAGCCACTACAACGAAGCCTCGCTGACGCTCGATGTCCTTGACAGCAGGACTGACGCCCTGGTCTGGCGTGGAACCGTAAAGGGCACCGTTAATCCCGGCGACTCGATGGAGAAACGGAACAGCAAACTGACCGAGGCTGTGTCCAAGATGCTCGAGGGCTTTCCGCCGGACGGACAAGTAGAATGAAACGTCGGACCCGGTCTCGAGCGCTACGTATGTGGACATGTGCGATTCGCGGTCAGCACGAGCAACACCTACGACGACTGGCTGATCGATCGAGTATTCATGTTGGTTCCGGCGCAGGCCTACGTCAACAGAGATTGCGGTGGCGGGCGGCGCGGGAGCGCGGTAATTGGTTGTCTCAACTGAGTCTTGTCGGAGCATGACTATGATTCTGGACACGTATCCACGGATCAGCTTCTCGAACACCATCATGCGAGCGACAGCTCTTGTTGCGCTGCTGCTGGTGTTCGCCGCCGGATCGATGGTCGAGGCCCAGGACATGGAGGAGGAGAGCTTCTCGGCATTCGCCACCCATATCGGCACCGGGCCCAGCGGGGCGACCAGCCTGCGGATCACCATCAGCCGATGGACAACCGACGAGGAACGCGATCATCTGCTCGGAGTGTTGATCGACGAGGGGCACCAGGCTGCCGCGGAAGCGCTCCGCGATCACGATGAGACCGGGTACATTCGCTTCCCCAGCGTGCGCACCCGATTCCCGAGCACCCGGCTGTACTACGCACGCCAGTTCCGGCAGGGCAACACGCGCATCATCCGACTGGCCACGGACCGCCCCATCGGCTTTCTGGAGGCAATCTCCATGTCGCGATCGAACGACTACGACCTCACCCTCATCGAGCTGCGTCTAGACGAGAACGGTGAAGGAGAAGGGACCCTCGCGGTGGGCGTCGAGATCAGCGTCGACCGGGAGAGCAACCGTCTCGTCATCGAGCACATGTCGAGCGCGCCCGTACGGTTGAGCAAGGTGCGCAAGACCCGCTGATCATGTAACCGGAACGTTTCACGCTGCTCATACTGCGAGCGTGAGCCGTCGGCTCGTAAGCGCCGCCGCCGAATGCCCGACGACCGGCGCGTTCCGAGGCTACTGGACCGGAAGGAGCTGGTCCGGGTAGCCCGAGCGTTGCCTGCCCGCCGGGCGGCAGCATCGCGGTCGAGGCGACCGAACACATCACGGTCGGGAGCGCTACCATCGAAACCGCCTTGCGTCCCTCGCAAACCTTGCCCGCCCTCGGGAAGCCGGTTGCCGAGCTGGCTCCGTTCGACCGTTCGAAAGAATCTCGACCGATCGTGCCCTCGAGGCGGCTACGAGAGCCTGGAGTTACCGTGACTTCCCGCACGCTGTTCTCGGTCGGTGGGTTGCTGACGCTCGGCGCTGTGGCTCTCGCCAGCCCGACGTTCCCGAACCGAGGCTCGGCGGCGAGCTCGGGTCAGATTCCGGGCGAGACCGCCGCAGCCTTCGGGCGCTACGCCGCGGTGGCGTCCGATGCGACGCTGGCGGAGCTGTACGACCCGGACGTTTTTCTGAACGTCCGCTCGCTCGAGCCACGCGAAAGGACGGTCGCTTTGGCGCAGGTCCGCGCTGGTGGCACCTCGATACGACGCCTGCGCCGAGGTCAGCCGACTGGCGGGGACATCGACATCCCCAAGGCATGGCTGCACCACTGGATCGGGACCGCGTTCGTTCCGTCGGCGACCCTCGACGAGGTACTTGCAGTTGCCCAGGACTACGACGATCACGCGCGCATCTTTGCACCCGATGTGGTGCACTCCAGCATTCTGCGACGTCACTCCGACACCGAGATGCTCGTACGGCTTCGGGTGCGTGCAAAGAGGATCATTACCGTTACGTACGAGACGCACCACGAGGTCCGTTACGAGAGGCTGACGCCGAAACGGGCCTTCTCCACCGCCCACGCGACCTGGGTGCGTGAGATTCTCGACGCCAACAAGCCTGGCGAGCGTCAGAAGCCAGAGGGCGAGGGGTATCTCTGGCGCGTCCGCGGGACCTGGCGCTACGAGGAAGTCGACGACGGTGTGTTGATGGAGAACGAGAGCCTGATGCTGACTCGGCAGGTGCCGTGGCTGCTGCGCCCCATCGTCGGACCGTTGGTTCGCAACGGGCCGCGCGACGGGGTGCAGAAGGCCCTCCAGGCCGTACGGCGAGAGGTAGAGCTCCGTCGGCGTTAGAGGAAGAACGGCTAGGAATTTGCCTTTTCTTGGCCGGATCGGGTGAACGAAGCGCAATTCGGGTCGCCGCAAAGCGCTTGGGGGCGAGGTGCAGGCACAGGCCGGCTGAGGGAGCGCGGCGGTGCGATAGATTCTCAGGTGTACTCGAAGCAGCGGCCGTCGCCTATCTGGATCCGGGAGAGACCGTTCTTGATCGACCGTTCAACTACCAAGGCGGCAACGATTCGGTGTCACAGCGAATTCTGCGTCGCCCCGGCCTCCACCAGGCCGGGAAGTCGCTTCGCCAAATCGCGTCTAGCCCGACAGTACGAGAAATGATGCACGGATCGCGAGGCCGCCCAGGCGAAACACGTGGATTGGTCTCGGCATTTCACTAGTCATTCGAAATGTCGAGACCGATAGGCGAGGCTCTGTGGCTAGACCTTCGTCGCAACCAAGCATCCCCGTTGAATTGAGGCTTTAGGCTGCTGTACACGAGCGCCTCTCTCATTGGCACCAAGATTGCAATTGCCTCCGGCGTCACGCTGGCTTTCTATGCCTTCCCTGACCCTAGGTCTGGAGTGTCTCAACCATGTGCAAGTACATTCCCGGGGTGCTCCTGCTGGTCCTCGTGGTGTCGACCCCCACCGAGGCCTTGGCCCAGCGCGGTAGCCGCAATTCGGTAGAACTCACGCCATTCGTTGGATTCCGCTTCGGCAACAGCTTAGACGTCAACGCCCCGATGCTGCTGAACCCGACCGCCGCCGTGAGCGGCAACGTCAAGCTGAAGGACAGCATCAGCTACGGCTTCGTCGTGGACGTGCCGCTCAACGAGCACATCGCCATCGAGGCGCTGTACACCTACCGCAAGAACGACATCAGCGTGCGTAGCAGCGCGCCAGAGCACGTCGTCGGTGAGGGGTCAGCGAAATACATCCACGGCGGCTTGCTGTTCACGCTCAACCCGCACAGCCGCAGCGCGATGTGGTTCTTGGTCGCGACCCTGGGCGTTGGCATCTTTGGCACCGAGCAGCTGGTCGCAGCGCCGCTTACCGAGGGCGTCGACAGCCAGTCCAAGTTCAGCTTCGGGTTCGGCGCCGGCGTGAAAGTGCCGTTGAGCGACAGCATCCGGCTGCGCGGCGAGTTTCGCGGATTCTCCACTCGGACCGACCTGACGACGCTCGGATGGATCTGTGGCTACTACACCTGTAGCCAAGTGCGCGTCAACCAGTACTTCTGGGAAGGCGAGCTCCGTGTCGGTCTGGAGTTCGGCTTCTAGCAAACTGAGCCAAGGCAGGCGTTTCACGAGGCCGCGTCAGCGTCGTCGGCGCTGTTGTTGTTGTTGTTGGGGAACCCCGTCTAACCGCAAGGCACTCGTCAGCCCACAGTCGGTTCAGGTTGACAGTACCATCGCGCGTGCGGTTGGCGCTCCAGCGCAGAAATAGCATGTTGCGGGTCGCGACCAGGGCACGAGTTACTTCGGGCGGATCCGGTAGATCGTGTCGCTGCTGGTGTCGGACAGATACACGAATCCGTCCGGGCCGATCCGGATGTCGACGATCTGGCCCACGTCGGTGCCCCAAACGAGATGATTGCGTGAGGAATCATTGTCGGCAACCCGGTCGGCAAGAGAGCCGGTGAGAACGAAGTCCTGACGGTCGTTCGTTTGTTCGAATAGATAGAGGTTGCCGGTCACGACATCGGCGACGATGGCCGAGTCGCGCAGATTCTTCGGTAGGGCGCTGTTACCCAGGAAGGCAATCGAGGTCACGCCCACCGGAACCAGAAAGCTGAAGACCGGATCGCGATAGGTTGCCCCGTCGACCGTGAGCAGATCGGCGGCGTTGCGCGCCGTGGCGTTGTTCGCGTCATACACCGCGTTACGGCTGTCCGGGCCCATGATCATCAGCCACCCGCTGTTCATGCCCGCGCCGGCACGGTTGATCTCGTCGTAGGAATCCGGCCCGTTCTCGGTGAACCAGAGCTCACCGGTGATCGGCTCGAAATCCAGGCCGAACCCGTTACGAATGCCGATGACGTACCACTTGCGCATAGTCTCGATTTCGTGATCTGCCCACG
>JACZXM010000277.1 GCA_022571615.1 Acidobacteriota bacterium
CCGTACCCGACACCCGGCCCAGGCGACGCGAACCTTCGGCACCCTCCTACCCCATAAACGAGGATGGCTACCGTTTTCCGAAAGAAATCGCGAGGGGCCTGCCCACGGCCTGCTAGAACCCGGCGCCCCGATATCGGATCATTGGAACGTAGGCGTCTTCCTGACGCCCGGACGATTTCCCTGTTGAACCTTCCCGAGGTACCCGATCTCATGCGAAACGCCCGATCCATCGCCTGCGCTGTGGCATTTGCCCTGGCGTTGTCCGCGCTGCTACCCGCCGCCCCGGTTCTGGCCTCGCAGACGCAGGCCGCCACGGCGGCGTCCGAGGACCGGGCGTTCCCACCGTTCGAGCCGCCGGCTGGCCTCAAGGTTGCCGATCCCCTGGATGCCGCGACGGCATCGCTCGAGGCGCCGATGCCGGTGGATCCGCGGATCACGGTCGGGCGTCTGGATAACGGGCTGCGCTACTGGATCCGCGAGAACCAGTATCCGGCCGGCCGCGCCGAGCTGCGGCTGGTGGTCCGTGTTGGGTCGTTGCAGGAGGACGACGACCAACTCGGGCTGGCGCACTTCGTCGAGCACATGGCGTTCAACGGTACGGTGCACTACCCGAAGATGGAGTTGGTCAAAGCTCTCGAGTCATTCGGGATGCGCTTTGGCGCCGATGTGAACGCCTCCACCTCGTTCGACGAGACGATGTACTTCCTGCGCATTCCGACCGACACGCCACGCATCGTCGACGCCGCGTTTCAGATTCTCGAGGATTGGGCCCGTAACGTGACCTTCGATGCCGAGGAAATCGACAAGGAGCGCGGTGTGGTGATCGAGGAGTGGCGGATCGGCCTGGGCGCCGGCTCGCGGGTTCGCGACCAGCAGTTCCCGATCCTGTTCGCCGACTCCCCCTATGCCGAGCGCCTGCCGATCGGCAAGCTCGAGGTGCTCCAGAGCTTTCCCTATGAGGCCGCCCGACGCTTCTATCACGACTGGTACCGACCCGATCTGATGGCGGTCATCGCGATCGGGGACTTCGATGCCACCGAGATTGAGGCCAGGATTCGCCGGCAGTTCGGTGGGCTCAGCAGCCCGGACAATCCTCGCGAGCGGGTTTACGCGGTGGTGCCCGATCACGACGACACCCGGTTCGCGATCACCACCGATCCGGAAGCCACGAGTTCCACCGTGGTCGCCTACCACAAGCTGCCGCTGCGGCGGCAAGCGTACCACGGCTCCTACCGGCGCAGCATCATCGAGGGGCTGTACAGCAGAATGCTCAACCGGCGTCTGGCGGAGCAGGCGCAGCAGCCCAACCCGCCGTTTCTGGGTGCCCGTTCGGATCAGGGGATCTTCATTCCGACCTCGGAGGTCTACATCCTCGGGGCGGCAGTACCCGACGGTGGCGTGACACGGGGGATCGAGGCCATGTTTGCGGAAGTCGAGCGGGTGGCGCGCTTCGGGTTCACACAATCGGAGCTCGACCGCGAGAAGGGGCAGCTGATGCGCGGCTTCGAGCGCATCTACTTGGACAAAGAAGCCCAGGATTCAGCTAACTTCGCGGCCGAGTTCACCCGTGCCTTCCTGGAGGGTGAATCGACGCCGGGGATCGATTACGAGTGGGCCCTATACCAGCGTTTCCTGCCGGCGATCACGCTGCAGGACGTCAACGCGGTGTCGGGCCGCTGGATCAACGAAAGCAACCGTGTGGTGCTGGTCACAGCGCCCGACAAGCCGGGACTGCAGCTGCCGAGCGAGCAGGAGATGCTGGCGGCGTTCGATCGCGCCGACGACGAGTGGATCCGCCCGTATGTGGACACGGTGACCGATGCCCCGTTGCTGGCGGTGGAGCCCGATGGCGGTGCGCTGGTGACGGCGAGCCGTGTCGAAGAGCTCGATCTCACCGAGTGGCGCCTGTCAAACGGGGTTCGGGTGATTCTCATGCCGACCGATTTTCGCCAAGATCAGATCCTGTTCCGGGCTTTCAGCCCCGGGGGTACCTCGCTTGCCAGCGATGAGGATCTGGTGGCGGCCGAGTCGGCCACCCAGGTGATCTCCGCGAGCGGCTTCGGCGGTTTCAGCGCCCGCGAGATTACCAACATGCTGGCCGGCAAGGTGGTCAACGTCCGGCCGATCATCGCACCGCACGCGGAAGGTCTGATCGGTAACGGCTCCCCCCGCGACATCGAGACCCTGCTCCAGCTCATCCATCTGACGTTCACGGAACCACGCGCCGGGGAGGGGGTGTTTCGCGTCATCCAGCAACAAATGCGTGCCGGGCTGGCGAATCGCGACGTCAGCCCTGAGGTTGCGTTCCAGGAGATGGTGCAGCGAACGATGAGCCAGGATCATGTGCGGCGGCGGCCGATCTCACTGAAGCTCGTCGACGAGATGAATCTGATGAAGTCATTCGACTTCTACACCGATCGGTTTGCCGACGCCAGCGACTTCACGTTCGTGTTCGTGGGCAACCTCGATCTGGAGGCGCTCGAGCCGCTGGTTGTGAAGTATCTCGGCGGTTTGCCTTCGATCGGGCGCCAGGAGAGCTGGCGCGACGAGGGCGTGCGCCCGCCCACGGGGGTGGTCCGCAAGGCGGTGTACAAGGGTCTGGAGCCCAAGAGCCTGACCACGATCGTGTTCTCGGGAGCCTCCGAGTTCGACAGCCACCAGCGCTCCGCCATCGCGGCAATGGCGGAGCTGATGCAAACGCGGCTGCGCGAGGTGTTGCGCGAGGATCTGGGCGGTACCTACGGGGTGCGGGTGAGCACCTCGACGGCGCTGATCCCCGAGCCGCAGTACTCGATCTCGATCACCTTCGGCTCGGACCCGGAGAGAGTCGAGGAGCTTTCTGAGGTGGTGTTCGCCGAAATCGAACGGTTGCAGACAGCGATCCCACAGCAACAGGAGCTCGACAGCGTCCTGGAGAGCTTCCGGAGGTCCCACGAGCTAAGAATCAAGGAGAACGGCTTTTGGCTCGGTCACCTGGTCTCCACATACCAGGATGACGATGACCCGGCGGAGATTCTCGGGTACCTGGAGGCGCTGCACGAACTGACGCCGGAGATCATCCGCCAGGCGGCAACAGCCTACTTCAACCTCGACAACGTCGTCCAGGTATCCCTATTCCCGGAGAGTCACAACCGCAGCCAGGAACCGCTCGGCTCGCGTCCCTGACGCCCGTCTCGCCGCAACCCTGGCGAGGAAGGAGTACCGTGCACAACGGAAGCTCTCGCCTGGCCATGCTGCTGATCGTGGCCGGCTGCCTCATCTCCTTGATCGGCGGTGTTCTGGCATGGCGCTGGCGTGATGTCAGCCACCTGCCAGCGCGCATCGTGACCCGTTGGGTACCCCCATCGGCAGAGGAGAGGCGACCGCTCAACCGGCGTGAGCGCGAAGCATTGCAGAAGCTCCAGCCGCAGCTTGACGCCCAGATCGTGTGGTCATCGCGCCGGTCCGGCAACCATGACCTCTATCTCGTTGACGTGGCAGAGGGCCAGCTGCGGCGGTTGACCGACCATCCGCATGTCGACTTCGGCTCGCGGTTCTCTCCCGATGGTGAGTGGATCGTGTTCACGCGCAGCCAGCGCGAGTGGGTGTCGTTCCGCGACAAGAAGCTCTGGGACGTGCTTCTGATTCGTCCCGACGGCAGCGACGAACGCCTGCTCGTGCGCCACGGCTATCACCCGACATGGGGACCGGGCGGATCCAGCGTGATCTTCCAGCGCGACACACAGGTCATCCAGATCGAGCTGAAGGATGGCAACGAGCGGGTCCTGTTCGACAGCACCGAGAGGTTCTCCGGCGGCCGCTGGGGGGAGCCAGAGCTGCATCCGACGGGGCGCCTGCTGGCGTTGGCGCCGACCGGGTTCGGTGCGATCGTGATGGCTCCCGGGAGCAGTGATTTCACCCGGCTGACCGAACATCACGTCTGTCAAACAACCTGGGTTCCGGGCGCCGAAGAGCTGCTGTGGGTGGAGCCCAAGGGTAACGGCGGCACCCGGATCGCGCGCGGAAGCGCCGACGGCAGCGCCGCCACGGTCTTCATGGATCTACCGGGAGATCGCAGCCACGAGTATTTTCCCGTCCTCTCTGACGACGGCAAGTGGATGGTGTGGGGCGCCACCGACGAGGGGCACGAGCACGACCGAGCCGACTACGAGATTTTCCTGTGGAAGGTGGGCTCACCGTGGGAGGAAGCGGTGAGAATCACTTACCACCGCGGCAACGATCAGTGGCCGGACATCCACCTGGCGGCTCCCGAGCGGTAGCGTTAGCAGCCCGTGGCGGGCGCGGCGTGCGTCGCCAGCGACCTACTCGCGGTCGGTGTAGAACGAAGTGTAGACCGGCGCGTGATCCGAGTACCGGTTGATGAAGTCGGAGAACTCGTCCCCGGCGCTATCCGGGTCGAACACCAGGGTGCTCTTTTTCACCCAGGCCTTCTTGCTGTCCCGCTTGCGGTACATCACGTGATCGATAAGCGAGCGGAACGGGTCCTTGAGGAAGGAAACCGAGCCCGAGCCCGGTGCCCGATTTGCCCGCCGGGTCAACGGCGTGAATTTCCCCTTGGTTTTCAGGGGCTTTAGCGAGTCGTCGCTGGCCAGGGCGTTGAAGTCGCCGGCGATGAACACATGGCCCTTTTTGGCACCGAGCTGCTTCCGGATGGCCTTTCGCAGGTCGTTGGCCTGGCGCTGGCGGACGCGATCGGCACATTCTTCTCCGATCTGCGACTTCAGGTGCACGCCGACGACCCAGAAGCGGAGAGCGCCGGCCTGCAGATCGACCGCCAGCGGCAGGCGCAGGTTCGAGCTCGTGCAGCCGTCGCCGAAATCGAATGACGTGGGCACCAGAAGCGTGCGACGGCCCTTGCGCTCGACCTCGTCGGTGTCGTATGCGATCAGGACGTTCTGCGCGTTGGTGCCGCCGGCACCGAACAGCTCGTAGCCGCGCGCCTCGAGCTCTTCCTTCAGAACGCCGAACTGATCGGGCGACTTGACCGTCTCGCTGTCGATCACCTCGGTGATCGACGTATTGACCTCCTGGA
>JACZXM010000002.1 GCA_022571615.1 Acidobacteriota bacterium
CTGAAGTGGTCCTGCAGGTCGGCCAGCGACGGGTGCAACCCGAAGAACCCGTCCAGATCAAGGGCCCGGCCATTGCCGCGCCCCGGTTCGGGTATCGCGATGGTGGGCCGCGATCTGTAGTATTCGCGCTCGCCGTGCGGCACGACCATGTTGAGACCGTCGACCGCTCCGCGCTGGAATACGCAAACGAGGATCTTGCGAGAGGGACCGGGTGCCGTGGCCGCAAGTGCCCGCCCGAGAAACCGCGGGGCAAAGCCCCAGGACACGACCGACAAGCCACCGGCTCGCAGGAACAGCCGCCGGTCGAAGCGGCGACGCAGCGCGTCGCTGCGCCGGCAATCTTGACAACCTTCGTGGTTCGCGCTCATTTTCTCTGAAACTCCGGTGACCCCAGGATCAGGGTGGCGATCTCGGCCTCGGTCGGGGCGGCGGCCATGGAAGCGCCCCAGCTCAGCACTTGGGGGCGCAGTTGGGAGACCTCGCCGCCAGGCAACAGCTGCTCCAGTAGACCGTCCACGCGCTGCTCGAGTGTGGCGTTGCGCCCGCGCCACAGCAGGTTGTGCTCGCTGGCGACCTGGGCCAGCTCGCTCGCCGCCCTCATCCGAGCCAGCAGGGCGTTGGCGCTGCTCCAGGCAGTGGCATCGTCAGGGTAGCCGGTGGGCGCCGAGGCGCCGTAGAGCGGCTGGCCGAGCGCTCGCACCGCCTGCGGCAAGCGTGGGTCGGCCCGCCCGGGCAGCCCGAGCGCACGAGCCGCGCTGACCAAGAACTCCAGCGGGCTCTTGACCTTGGCGCCGAAAACCCGCGGCTGGCGGAATTCCGGTGAATACAGGATCGTCTCTAGGGTGGCGCGAAGATCGCCGCCGCTGGAGGCAAACGTCGCCGCTGCCTTGTCGATGATCGAGGCTGGCGGCTGGTCAGCGACAAAGCGACGGCACAGCTTGGTGGCCAGAAAGCGCGCCGTGGACGGATGCCGGGCGAGGATGTCGAGGACCGTCTCGCCGTCCTCGATTCCCCCTCCTGCAGGCAAACGCTGGCCGAGAACGACCTTCTCCTCTGCATCGTGCCAGTCAGGCCGGAACGCGAAGCGCCCACCACCATCGGCAGTGAGCTCTAGCGTCCAACCGGTGAACGCACGGGCCACCTCACGCACGTCCTTCTGCGTGTAGCCACCATCCACACCTAGCGTGTGGAGCTCGAGCAGCTCGCGAGCGTAGTTCTCATTCAGGCCCTCGGGTCTATGACCAAGCGGTCCTTGCGCGCGGGACCGGTCGCGTCGGGAACCGAAACGCCCGCCAAACCCCACGCGGCGCATGGCGTCGTATACGGCATCATGACGATGGAAGCGGCCGGGCTGCCGCCTGGCCACCTCGCGATCGGGTTCGGCACCACTGCGCCAGTTGTCCAGGTACACCAACATCGCAGGGCTGCGCGCCACTCCGCCAAGCAGGTCGCGAAAGCTCCTCAGCACATGGGGCCGGATCAGGTCACGCTCGTACTCGATGACCAGGTGACGCAAGGGACCCTTGGCCACGAAGACATTGAAATGGTTGAACCAGAAGTCGACCAACACTTCGTTGAGCTGCCGTGTGCTGCCGATCGCCCGAGCCATCCGCGCCATCGACAGCTGCCTAGCCGGCAACAACGAATGCATCGCCACCTGGCGCGTCATCTCCTCGTCGAGCTCCTCATCGTCGCGCATCATGCGCCGCACCCGCTGTGGAGACGGATACTCCCGCAGCAACGTGGCGGTATTCATCTTGAGCGTCTCCAGGCGGGCGACTGCGGCCTGCGTCGCAGCATCCTCTAGTCGCTCCGGGTGCAGCTGCTCGGACAAGTAGGTATCGACCCCTACGCGTTCGACGTGATGCCAGTCATCCGCCCGCGGGCCGAAGGCCACCCGGTTGAGCACGTGCGCGATCAGTGCCAAATCCATCGTCGTTGTACCGCCGTCCGAGTCTCGATCGTGGTGACTCCGGTGCGCGACCGGGACTGCGAGGGCCGGCCGGGCCCGCTGCGCACCGGGGCGCCGTTCACCGACTGAGTCGCGCCCTCGGATCTGGCATATGACCCGAGCGCTTGGCGCGGACGGTCGGGCCGCTCGTCTCTTTAGCAGATATCCTGCTATGATTATCCCTCCTTGGGGGCAAGAGTTTGGGGGGCGGCCCGTAGCTGAGTCGCGTCAGCGACGGGGAGAGAGCATGATTCAGACCGACTCCGGCAAGTACGCGATTCGCGCGATGGCCTACATTGCTGCGCGCGAGGATCCGTCGGAGCCGATCTCCGCAGCCGAGATTGCAGAAGCCGAGGGGATTCCACCCTATTACCTGGCCAAGGTGCTCCAGGACCTTGCCCGCGCCGGCATCCTGGCCTCGGTGCGCGGCCGCGGCGGCGGGTTTCGCATCACCCACGCACCCGACGAGATCCACCTGCTCGATGTGCTCGGCGCGGTCGAGAACATCAAGAAGCTGACCGAAGATTGCGTGCTCGGGCTCGACAGCTGCAGCGAGCTCGTACCGTGCCCGCTGCATACGCAGTGGAAGGCGTTTCGCGATCTGATGCTCAGCCGCCTCGAAGTCATGACCGTCTCCGACCTGGCGCGGGAGCTGGAGCGCAAGAGGAGCCCGCTGGGCTCGAGCGTCTGACGCCGGCGCCGAGCTAACGGCCCGTCCCAGCGAGCGTCTGGGCGAGGGCCTCGAAGCTGGCGGCGGTCTCCGCCGACCACCCACCGATGACCTGCAGCACGCGCCCCTCGCTATCGAGCAGCACCGAGAGCGGGATCGATATGCGCCCACCGACATACAACTCCGGGACTCGCGCGTCAGCGGTCACCTGGACCGGATACGTCACCCCCGTCTGGTGCAAGAAGGGAACAACCCGGTCGAGCGACTCAGTATCGATGCTCAGACCCACGAGGTCGATACCATTGGCCGCAAAGTGCGGCGTCATCGCCTGCAGCTCCGGCATCTCACGACGACACGGGATGCAATACGTCGCCCACAGATTCACCAGCAGACGCCGCCCAGGGCGCAACAGGCCGTGGAGCGATGTGGCCGCTTCTCCGGCCAGCGCCTCGCCGCCGGGAATTTCGTCGCGTCGGCGGAACGAAAGGTCCGGGAACACGTCGCCGGGCGCGAACTCCAGCGTCGCAAGCAATGTCTCCACGGAGTTGAGCGGATCGACCAGGCTGAAACGCGACTCCCTGAGGATCTCCACCCCACCACCCTCGGTGACTCGCAGCGCCGATCCGGCTGCGATCACGTCGCTGCCATCAAGGTTGTCAATCCGCTGCACCAAGCCGCTCGGCCAGGTCACCTCGAGCCACTGCGCATGCGCGGCGTCGCCGAGGCCGAACAACAACCGTGGGTCGTGCTGGGCCAAATAGCCGGAACCGCCCGACTTGATCTTGGTGAGCGTGCCGGCGTCCGTGCCGAGGCGCACCACGGCACCGAACGCGTCGCGCCCGCTGCGCGTGCCACGCAGCTCGACGCGCAGGAAGCCGCGCTCGTGGCCGACATTGTTGCGGAACAGCTCGTAGGCACTGCCTTGCAACGACACCAGGAAAATGTCGAGATCGCCGTCGTTGTCGAAATCGGCGAATACCGCCCCGCGCCCGTCGCCGATCGAGTCGATCCCTGACACGCCCGAGATATCCAGGTAGCCGCTGCCACCGCGGCTCAGCGCTAGAAAATCACGCTCGTAGCCACTGAACGAGAAGCCTTCCTCAAAGATCGCCGACATGTGCTCGTCGGTATAGGACTCGTTGCCGGCCTCCTCCACCTGTGCCTCGGCAGCCACGACGTGGCGCCAGAAGAAGCTTCATGTGTCATTCATCGTCTTGCCGGATATGAACCCGTTGGGCGCATACAGGTCCTCCCAGCCGTCGTTGTCTACATCGATGAACCCGCCGCCCCAGGCCCAACCGGCCGAGAACCCACCCATCGCCTGGGTAACGTCGGTGAAACCCCCGGCCCCGTTGCCCTGATAGAGCGAATTGCCGGAAGCGAGCTTCTTGAGCAACGGAGAGTCGGACTGTCCTTGTGGAAACAGGCGGCCCAGGATCCGGTTGCCCGCGGTGGAGGACATGTTGGTGACGTGCAAATCGAGGTGACCGTCGTTGTTGAAGTCACCGAAGGCGACGCCCATCCCATTGCCCGGATCGAGCACGCCCCGCTCCGCGGCGACGTCGCGGAAGTGGTCGCCCTCGTTCAGATACATCGCGTTCTGACCGAAGTCGTTGGCCAGATACAAATCCTGGTCACCATCCCCGTCGATATCGGCGAACGCGGCAGCATAGCTCCAGCGGCCATCACGCACGCCCCATTCTGCGCCTGCCTCGCGGAACCGTCCTTGCCCCTCGTTAATGAACAGCAGGTTGGGCGTTCCATTGCGCGCATCCCACCAGGAGTCGGGCATGATCAGCCCGTAGCGATTGTAGGAGGCAACGTGCACGTCGGGGCGCCCATCGTTGTTGACATCGGCAACGGCGACACTGAATCCGATCGCCTCCAGATCGACTCCTGCCTCCAGCGAACGGTCCAGAAACAGTAGCTCGCCCTCCGGCACCAGGAGGTTCTCCAGGTACATCTGCCTACCGACCGTGGCCAGGAACAGATCCTGATCACCGTCGTTGTCGGCATCGAAGAAGACCGCTCCGGTGGCCGGCCGCGTGAGCGCCACGAAGGTCTGGTCGGAAACATCCCGGAAGCCACCGGCACCGTCGTTCAGATACAACACGTTGCGCTCCACCCCGGTGGCGATCAGATCCAGGAGCCCGTCGTTGTTCACATCGGCCACCGCCGCGCCGTGGGCGACGACGGTCTCGTTGGGCGGCACGCCGAAATCAGGGAACCGCGCATGCACACCGGCGGGCAAGGCGACCTCTGAGAACAGGTCGCGATCGGCCACCATCGAGGTCATGGATTCCACCGCGAAGCGATCGATCTGCCAGGCTTCCTCATCGACTCGATGGGCCTGGATGTTGGCCCAGGCCACCAGCCATTCCCGGTGACCGTGTTGATCGCGCCCGACGATGAAGAACTTGATGCGGGCCGTCCCGGCAGACACGGCCGGATCGTCGAACTGCGCCTGCTTGACCTTGAATCGCGCGTCTTCGATCGAATCGAAATGCGCCAGCACTCCCGCCAGTGCCTCGGTCATCTCCTGGCGCGAGATCTCCCGCCAGCCCTGCTCCAGCTGCCAGCCGTGGCTCTGGAGCCATTCGCCCTTCGCAACCGCCGGCTGCGCTTCGAGCGGGAGTTGGTGAACCGTCACCCGCTCCCCGAAATGGCCCGCCATGCGCTGTTTGTCCCGATCCCGCGCCGCCAGCGAAAGAGCCAGCAGATCATTGGCAAGGGACTCGGACAGGTCCTCGACCCGATCGAGCTCTGCGGTATCGAGTCGCTGTACCGGGAGGAGCGCCAACAGTGCGACCAGTATGGAGGCGGCGATTTTCATGGGACCTTCGTCAGGGGCAGGGTAACGATAGCGAACGGTACCAGTGTCGCGAGTCGGGAGAGGAATTTCAAATCCGTATTTTCCTTATTAAGATAGTGTAATACGATTTTGACTGGGTGGTTCGGCAGCGGCGACGCTACTGCTGTGGACGATCGGAGTGCCGGCGCGGGCCGCCACGCTGTACCTGTTTCCCGCAACCAGCCGGCCTCGCCCGCGGCACCAGACGCCACCCGCTCCCCCGGCGGCACGGAAAAAACGATGGGAACGACGGGAACGACGATAAGTTGATAGGAAACTCTGAATATGCACGGTAACAACCACTCTCGGTCGCGATGCGGACGGCCAGATGAATCGGTCCAGACAGGAGGACGGAAGTGAGCAAGCTACCTAGTCATTACGAGAAATTTCTCGACGCATTCCCGCGCGTCGGGGACGCTTATCAAACGCTTGGCGTTGCATGCCTCGATGCCGGGCCGCTGGACCGCAAGACCGCGACGCTGGTGAAGCTAGCTCTGGCGATCGGGGCGGGGCTCGAGGGAGCGAGCCACGCGCACGTACGCAAGGCCCTGAAGGCCGGGGCGAGTCCCGACGAGATCCGCCACGCGGTATTGCTGGCGACCACGACCCTCGGCTTTCCGTGCATGATGCGCGGGCTGGCGTGGGTGCAGGACGTGCTCGAATCGGCTTAGCAGGCCGTGGTGGAAGTGTGGTGGGTCTGGCAAGTGGGAGTGTACGCGTGAGGGCAAGGAGCGACGACGAGGCGATGCTGGCGACATCACGGAAGAGTTGCACTGCCAGTCGCCCGTAAATCCCACTTGCCCGAAGGGTTGCGCCGCCAAGGGCGCATCCGCGCACAAACTCCGCGGGTCCGCCTCGCCTCTTGGTACAATGCGTCCGCCGCCGCGGTCCGTCCGGGCCGGGCGCGGATCCGGCTCCCCCTGCCATGCCCGTAGAGAGGCCATCCATGCAAGAGACCTGGACTCAAATCACCGAGATGCTAGGCAACAAGCTACCCGGGCTGTTGGGGGCACTGGCGGTGCTGATCGTCGGATGGCTGGCCGCCTTCATCATCGCCGCCATCGTGCGCAGCATGATGAAGCGCACCAAGCTCGATGACCGGCTCGCCATCTGGCTTGGCGACGATGACACGGCGCCGCACGACGCCTTCGAACGCTGGATCCCGCGCGCTGTCTACTATGTCGTTCTGTTGTTCGTGCTGGTGCTGTTCTTGCAGCAGCTCGATCTGGCGATCGCGACCGAGCCGCTCAACGAATTGTTGGGCGAGCTCTTCACGTTTGCGCCGCGCGTTGGCGGAGCGGCCTTGCTGCTGGTCGCCGCCTGGCTGCTGGCATCGATACTCCGAGCGGCAGTCACGCGGGTGCTCAAGGCGTCCAACTTCGAGGAGCGCCTGGGTGCGGCGGCGGCGCTCGACACCGACCGTCGGGGCACCATCGCCCAGACGCTCGGCAACGCGATCTACTGGCTGATCTTCCTACTGTTCCTGCCCGCGGTGCTGGACACGCTGCAACTCCAGGGCCCGCTCGGACCCGTGCAGGCGATGATGAACCAGGTGCTCGGGTTTCTACCCAATCTGTTCGCAGCGGCCCTGATCGCCACCGCCGGCTGGTTTATCGCCCGTATCGTGCAACGGATCGTCGCCAATCTGCTCGACGCGCTCGGGCTCGACCAACTGAGCGAGAGCTTCGGCATCACCGCGCTGCTGGGCAAGCAGCGGCTCTCCGGTGTGATCGGGCTGATCGTCTACGTGCTGATTCTGATCCCGGTTCTGGTAGCCGCGCTCAACGCACTGGAGCTCGACGCGATCACCGATCCGGCCAGCAATATGCTCGACGCGATCATGGCCGCCATTCCTTTGGTGTTCGCGGCTTCGCTGTTGTTGGCGATCGCCTACGGTGTCGGCCGCATCGTCAGCGGGCTCATCGCCAACCTTCTGGCCGGCGTCGGCTTCGACCGGGTGCTCGGGCACCTGGGCGTCGGGCGCGAGCCCGGCGAGGGAGAACGCTCGGCATCTCAGATCGCGGGCTATCTGGTCCAGGTGGCCATAGTGCTGTTCGCCTCCGTCGAGGCCGCGCGGCTGCTCGGGTTCGCGGTGCTGGCCGATCTGATGGCGCAGTTCCTGCTGTTTGCGGGACAGGTTCTCCTCGGATTGGTGATCTTCGGTTTCGGGCTCTATCTAGCCAACCTGGCCGGGCGGGTGATCGCCTCTAGCGACGCACCTCAGTCCAACATGCTGGCACTGGCTGCCCGCGTGTCCATTCTCGTGCTTGCCGGGGCCATGGCGCTCAGCCAGATGGGTCTGGCTGCCGACATCATCAACATGGCCTTCGGCATCATCCTCGGAGCGATGGCCCTGGCGCTGGCACTGGCCTTCGGACTCGGTGGCCGCGAGGTGGCAGCGAGACAACTCGAGGCATGGAAGCGCCGCTGGGACCAGGATTGAAGCTTCACGCCACGCGAGCAGGCCGTGGCGGCCTGCTATTGCTGCTGTCGCTGGGCACGCTGGCGGCGTGCTCGCGAGCCCAGCCGGTCGTGCGGCCGGCGGCGGGCACGCACCCGCCGCCAACGCCCGTCGCCGCCATCGACGCGGGATACGAGGCGCACCGGGTAGATGGACTCGGCCAACGGAGGTTCTCCCCGGAGCGATACTGGGATTTGTTGTCCTCGGTTCTGCGGTCCGGTGGCGAGCGGTTTCAGGTCGAGCAAATCGGCCGCAGCATTGAAGGCCGGCCGCTACGGCGCATCGACTTCGGGTCGGGCGAGATCCCGGTCCTGATCTGGTCGCAGATGCACGGCAACGAGTCCACCGCCTCACGAGCGCTGGTGGATGTCTTCCACTACCTGGTCACCAGCCCCGACGACCCGCTGGTGCAGCGAATCGAATCGCGCCTGCACCTGGTCGTGGTGCCGGTCGTGAACCCGGACGGTGCAGCGCGTTTCGTGCGCCACAATGCCATCGGTGTGGACATCAACCGCGATGCCCGACGGCTCGCAACCCCGGAGGCGCGGGCGCTCAAACGGGTGCGCGACGAGCTCGATGCACGTTGGGGTTTCAACATGCACGACCAGAACGTGCGCACGCGCCTGGGCAACAGCAGCCGCGACGTGCTGATCGCGCTGCTGGCGCCGCCGCCCGGCCACGGCGAGACGAACGCCGGCAACCGCGCCGCGCGCCAGATGTGCTCGTTGCTGGCCGGCGCGCTCAAGCCCATTGTCGGCGATCAAGTCGCACGCTATGACGAGAGCTTCAACCCGCGCGCGTTCGGCGATCTAATGGCCCGCTGGGGTACCGGTGTCGTGCTGATCGAGTCCGGCGGGGAGCTTGCCGACCCCGACAAGGGCCGGTTGCGACGAGTCAACTACGTTGCCATCTTGACGGCTCTGGAGGCCATCGCCACCTCAGCATGGGAACAGTACGGCCCGGAGCACTACCTCGACCTGCCGCTCAATTCCCCGTGGATCTACGACCTGTTGATCCGCGGTGCCTCGATCGTGCTGCCCGGACGCGATCCGGTTCGCGCCGACATCGCGGTCAATTTCGAGGACACGCTGGCGAGCGTCGGCGGCACGGTGGTCGAGGTCGGGGACCTCGACGAGGTGGCGGCGCTCGATGAGATCGATGCCAGCGGCCTGTACTTCGTGCCGGACCCCGCCGCCCTGAGCTCCGAGCATGGCGGCCACCTCCAGATCGGCGACGCCGCCACCGGAGTGCTCGCTCGCGATCCCGAAGGGCAGCAAGTGGTGATGGAGCTGCGCGAAGGCAAGATCATCGGCCGCGACAGGTAACGTCGCACGCCACTTCTGCCACGGGCTGCTAGAGATCGAAGAGCTCCCCTCGCTTGGGGATCATCACCGCTGCCTTGTGGCGGTCTCGCAGCTCGGTGCCCAATGCAGCAGCCGAATCCGGCTCGCCATGAACAAGAAAGGTGCTCTCCGGTACGCCCCCGAGGCCGCTGAACCAATCTAGTAATCCGCCGCGATCGGCATGCGCCGAGAACCCGCTGATGCGCTCGATACGAGCGCGCACCGGGTACTCCTCACCGAAGATCCGCACCGGATCGACGCCAGACTGGATCACGTTGCCCAGCGTGCCCCTGGCCTGATAGCCGACGAACAGAATCGTCGCGGCAGGGTCGGAAATATTGTTCTTGAGATGATGCTTGATCCGACCGGCGGTGCACATGCCGGAGGCCGAGATGATCACAGCCGGACCCTCGAGAAAGTTGATCGCCTTGGATTCCTCCACGCTCGTGACCAGGCTCAGGCCGTCAAATTGCAGTGGCTGGTCCCCGGAGCAAAACAGCCTCCGTGCCTCCTTGGAGTATGCCTGCGGGAAACGGGTGAAGATCCTGGTGGCTTCGACCGCCATCGGAGAATCCACCATCACCGGGATACCCTCCAGGCGACCACTCTCGGCCAGGTCGTTGAACCGGGCGAGAATCTCCTGCGTACGACCGACGGCAAACGACGGGATCACCAGCTTGCCCCCACGCTTGGCGGTGTGGCGGACGATCTCCAACAGGCGGTCGGTCGGATCTTCCTGTGTGGGTCGATCGCGATCGCCGTACGTGGACTCCATGATGAGCACTTCCGGCGCCTCGACCGGAGCCGGCCGTGCCAGCAGGCGCGCACCCTGCACCCCCAGGTCTCCTGAGAACGTGACATGCCGGCAGCGATCACCATCCTCGATCTCGAGCTCGACGATCGCGGCGCCGAGAATGTGCCCGGCCATATTGAAGCGAACGCGACCGATGCCATCCAGCGCGTACCAGGTGTCGAACTCGACCGCCACCAGCTGCTCGAGGACCGCGAGCGCTTCCCGCCGGGTAAACAACGGTGTCACCCAACTGGCGTCTTCGCCCTTTTTCTTCAGACGTCGGATCTTCCAGCGGGCATCTTCCTCATGGATGTGACCCGAATCGGCTAGCAGGATCTCGACCAGACCGACCGTCGGTGTGGTTGTCAGGATCCGGCCTCGAAAGCCCTGCTCGAGCAGCAGAGGAAGTCGGCCCGAATGGTCGATGTGCGCATGCGATAGCACCACCAGGTCGACGTCCGCAGGGTTGAACGGGAACGGAGCCCGGTTGCGCTCGTGACGCTCCTTGCCTCCCTGAATCATGCCGCAATCCAGCAGGATGCGGCCGGCGGTGGTCTCGATCAGGTGGCAGGACCCGGTAACCTCGCCCGCTGCGCCGTGAAAGGAGATTCTCATCCCGCCTCGCTGCCTGTAGGAGGCCGTGGTGCAAGTGCGATGGGACCCGCCACACCTGCACCACGGCCTGTGTAAGGATCCAAGTGGCGTCATAGTATAGGCGTCGCGAAGCTCCCATCTGGCGATGCCTACCCACCCCTCAGCAGGGCACGGAGCAAACGGATGCAACACGGCCTGATCGCGATGGAGCGACTCGGCCTGTCGACCGACCTGTACGAGTTGACGATGGCCGCTGCCTTTCACGACGCCGGCATCGCCGACCGCTACGCGACCTTCGACCTCGCGATCCGTGATCTGCCACCCGAGCGCGGGTTCCTCGTTGCTGCCGGTCTCGAGCAGGCCCTGGCCTACCTGCGCGACTTCCGCTTCTGGCCACAGGCGCTCGATTATCTCGAACGCACGGGACATTTCCGGCAGCAGTTCCTCGATTACCTCGGCGCGCTTCGCTTCACCGGATCGGTCGACGCGATACCGGAAGGGCACGTCTACTTCCCGCCCGGCCCACTGTTGCGAATCCGGGCTCCGATCATCGAGGCGCAAATCATCGAGACCTATCTGCTGACCACGATCACCTACCAGACGCTGATCGCGTCCAAGGCCGCGCGCGTGGTGCTGGCCGCCGGGAACAGCACGGTTGTCGACTTCTCGCCGCGACGCGACCACGGCCCCCAGGCTGGCCTCCTGTGCGCCCGAGCGGCGTTCATCGGAGGTTGCGTCGGCACCTCCAACGTGCTCGCCAACGACATGTTCGGCATCCCGATGTTCGGCACCATGGCGCACTCTTTCGTCATGTTCTACCGCGACGAGCTCGAGGCGTTTCGCGCTTTCTCGCGCTCGTACCCGGGGGATCCGACCCTGCTGATCGACACCTACGACACCGTCGAGGGCGCCCGCAAGGCGCTCCAGCTGATGCCCGAGCTTGCCGAGCGCGGGCACCGCCTGGCTGCGGTTCGTCTCGACAGCGGCGACATGCTGGAGCTATCCAAGCAGGTCCGTGAGGTCCTGGACGCGGGTGGAGCCGAGGACACGCAGATCTTCGCCAGCGGCAACCTGGACGAGCACAAGATCCGCCGCCTGCTCCAGGGCGGCGCCCCGATCGACGGTTTCGGGGTCGGTACGGAGCTCGGCACGAGCGGCGACGCGCCGTCGCTCAACAGTACCTACAAGCTGGTTACTTGCGCGGATGCCCAGGGCGCTGAGGTGCCTGTAATCAAGCTCGCCACGTCCAAGGTCACGCTGCCGGGAAGCAAGCAGATCTGGCGTCGTCGCGATGCCAGCTCGTGCATGACCGGCGACACCATCGGACTTGTCGGCGAGGAGCTCGAAGGTAACCCGCTGCTGGTGCCGGTGATGCGCGACGGCAAGCCCCTGGCGCCCGCGCCCGAGCTGAGCGCCATCCGTGAGCACGCGCGCGCCGAGATCGCCGCGCTGCCCACTGGGGTGGCGGAGCTGGATGACCACGCCACCTACCCGGTCCAGGTATCCCCGCGCTTGCAGGCGCTGGTCCAGGAGCTCCATCGCCGCTAGCAGGCCGTGGTAGCAGCCCGTGATTGTCTGTTTGTCCGCGCCGAGGCCAGACAGTAGGATGGGAGCTTCTAGCGAGAATGGAGAGCAACGGCGCACGAGCCCCACGGCTTGCCGTCATCAGCTCGGTCGAATCACCGTGGGTGGGCGTGAAAGAAGGTCAATGAGCGATACCAAACTCGAGAGCCAGCCGGTCAAAGCGTCCGGGCTCGCCGGCGTCGTTGCCGGGAAGTCCGCTATCGGGTTCATCGACGGGCAACGAGGCATTCTTCGCTACCGCGGCTACGATATTCACGATCTGGCCGAGCACTCGACCTTCG
The DNA here is from genome assembly GCA_022571615.1 of Acidobacteriota bacterium. Lineage (GTDB taxonomy): Bacteria > Acidobacteriota > UBA890 > UBA890 > WLXD01 > JACZXM01. The sequence continues at coordinate 12,529 of JACZXM010000002.1, forward strand.
AGGAAACCGTCTACCTGTTGTGGAACGGGGACTTGCCCAACCGCGCCGATCTGGCCGACTTCGTGACCTTCTTGGCCAGCCAGCGCGAGGTGGCGTCCCCGATCTTGGAGTTCATCCAGTCGGCCCCGGCCGAAGCTACGCCGATGGGACTGTTACGTACGGCGGTCTCGGCCCTGGCGCAGTACGATCCCGACGCCGAGGATATGTCGCTGGCGGCCAACAAGCGCAAGGCGGGCCGGCTGACGGCTCAGATGGGCACGCTGGTTGCGGCCATCGAGCGCACCCGCAGCGCTCTCGAGCCGGTGGCGCCGGACCCGGCGCTCGGTCACGCCGCCAACTTCCTGTATATGCTCCGGGGGGAGCGCGCTTCCGAGGCCGAAAGCCGGGCGCTGGACGTGGCGCTGGTGCTGCACGCCGACCACGGCTTCAACGCCTCCACTTTCTCGGCCAAGGTCACGGCGGCAACGCTCTCGGACATGCACTCGGCCGTAACCTCGGCGGTCGGCACGCTCAAGGGGCCGTTGCACGGCGGCGCCAACCAACGTGTCAAGGAAGCGCTCGAGGAGATCGGCAGCATCGACCGAGTGGAAGAGTGGGTCGATGCCAAGCTCGCGGCCAAGCAACGGATCATGGGACTCGGCCACCGCGTATACAAGGTCGAGGACCCGCGCGCCCGTCATCTCAAGGCCCTTGCCGAGGCCCTTGCCGAGCACGGCGACCCGGCGCTGGTGCAAATCTCCGAGCGGCTCGTCGAGGTCGTTCAGGCGCGCAAGCCGCTCAACGTCAACGTCGATTTCTGGTCGGCGAGCCTTTACTCGTATCTCGGGCTACCGGCCGCGCTCTTCCCCATGATCTTTGCCCTGTCACGGATCTCGGGTTGGACCACGCACATCATGGAACAGTACGCCGACAACAAGCTCATCCGGCCCCGTGCCGAGTACGTCGGCCCTGGCCCGCGAGCCTACGTGCCCCTCGCCGACCGCGGTTAACGTCCCGCGCCGCTTCTGCCACCGGCGGCTGGCAGGCCGTCAGAGGACGCAGGAGGGCGTCGTTGACACCCAACCCGGAGGCGGCATGGTCGGTCCGAGTAATTCGCGTTACCCTTAGCAGGGTGGGCTTATCTTCGTCATTCGTCTATTCGCAAAGATGTCACGTCTAATGATCAAAGCGATGCCCGCGCGGGCTTTCACAATCGCGCCGGATGATCCCTGGAGGAGCAAGGTATGAGCGTTTGGACAAGGACCCGAAGGCTCGCCGCGACGGCTGCCCTGGTGGGCTTCGGGCTGATCGTCGGGCTGGTGCTGGCCAGCACGCAGTCGGCGGTAGGAATCGAAGCGCAGGAGACAGCGCCGGCGGTGATGCGCGATGGCTCCGACATCGCGATGATGGTGCCGCAAGGTGCTTTTATCGCTGTGGCCGAGCAGCTGCGGGCGGAGGTCGTGTTCGTCGAGGCAACTCGCCCGCAGCAGCGACGGCGCTCAGAGGGACGCTTTGGCCGGTTGTTCGAGGACTTCTTCGGCAACGAACGTGGACGGCCCGACTTCGAGGATGAGGACGGCACGCCAGATTTTGACAGCCTCCAGCGCAGTCAAGGATCGGGCGTGCTGGTTTCGGCCGATGGCTACATCCTCACCAACGCCCACGTGGTGGCGGCCTTCAACCCCAACACGGAGGAGCTGGAGCTCGCCGCCGAGGTCCAGGTAACGACGTTCGACGAGCGTCTCTACGACGCCGAGATCGTTGGCGCCGACCTGGGTACCGATATCGCCTTGCTCAAGATCCGGGGCAGAGACTTGGAGTACGCCAAGCTCGGCGACTCGGATCGCGTCAAGGTAGGCGAATGGGTCATGGCGGTGGGAGCTCCTTTCGGCCTGCAGAACACCGTGTCCGCTGGCATCGTTTCGGCGCTCGGCCGCACCGCCCTGGGCATGCGCACCGTCTACCAGGACTTCATGCAGACGGACGCGGCCATCAACCCCGGCAACTCGGGTGGTCCGCTGGTGAATCTGCGCGCCGAGGTCATCGGGATCAACACGGCCATCGCCACCAACGGCGGTATCAGCCCGAGCTTCAGCGGTGTGGGCTTTGCGGTGCCCATCAATCTCGCCCGCCGCGTCATGGACCAGCTTCGCGAGCACGGCCGCGTCATCCGTGGCTACCTGGGCGTCAGCGTGCGCGCCATAGATAGGGATCTGCGTGCCGCCTATGATCTGGACCCACGCACTCGCGGGGCGCTCGTGTTCGAAGTGACCAAGGGTGGCCCGGCCGAGGAGGCCGGTCTGCTGGCCGATGACATCGTGGTCGGTATGGATGGCGCGCGGCTGCGCTCGCAGCAGGATTTCCTGCAGCGGATCGCGGCGCACGCCCCCGGCGACCGGGTGAAGCTCACGGTGCTGCGAGTGCAGGAAGACGGTAGCTCCCAGAAGGTCGACGTGAGCGTCAACCTGAGCGAGCGGCCCGAGGAAGCCGAGATTCTCGCCAATCAATCACCGGGCGCGGAACGTCGTGAGCGCGATAACGGCGATCTGGAGGAGGAGAGCTCCGACTCCGACGTCGCGCGCAACCTGGGGATGCGGGTAACGGAACTGACGCCGCGCCTGGCTCGGCAGTTGCGGTTGCCCGACCAAGTCGACGGCGTGGTGGTGACCGGTGTCGCTCGCAACAGCCCCACGGCGATGGCGGGAATCGAGCAGGGTGATGTGATCATCGGCTTGAACCGGGTCAAGGTACTCTCCGTCGATTCGTTCGCGGCGCTCCTGGCCAAGCACGGAGGCCCGAGCGAGATTCTGGCGTTGAGGATCTACGATGTCAGTCGCCGCCAGATGGGGCTGGTCACGTTGCGAGTTCCACGCAACTGATCCACGGACCCGCTACCAGCGATTCACGACCTTGCGCAGTTGTTCATCCTCGTGCACCTCGGCATAGGCGGTGTCGCCACCGGCGTCCAGGAACTCCTCGAGCGCTGAGAGCCGAAACCGCCATTGTCTGCCGACACGCGTCGCCGGGATCCGGCCGGCCTTGGCCATCCGGTAGACCGTCGACTTGTTGATCCGGAGCATCTCGGCGACATCCTCCACGGTCATGAATGAACCGAGAACGGTTGACGGTTGGGGCTCGGACGAGGGCGTCTGCTCTTGGCTCCGAGGGCTGTGCTGTGATTTCTTCATGCTGTTTGCCTCCTATCTTGCCGTTCGCGAGAGTACGGGGTTTCCCGCGGCGGTGTGCTTGCTGTGATCAGCGGCCGGGTGCCTCTGAGCCAGCATCCCGAGGAATTCCCGCGCGATCCGCGGGTTCCAAGACTTTCCGATCTCCTGCTCGATCATCCTGAGAGCAACGGCCTCCTCCAGCGGAGGTCGCTGCGCGCGCGGAGAAACGAGCGCGTTGTACACGTCGCAGATGCCCACAACCTGCGCGCCCAGCGGGATGTCGTCGCCCCGCAGGCCCTCGGGGTAGCCGCTCCCGTCCCAGCGCTCGTGGCAGGTACGGACGAGCTTGGCAACACGGCGCAAACCCGGCAACGACGCCAGAATCCGGGCGCCTTCCGCGGGAGCGTTCTGCACGATGGTCCGTTCCTCCGGCGTCAGCTGTCCAGGCTTGGTGAGGATCTCCGGCGGCAGCTTGATCTTGCCGACGTCGTGCAAATGGCCGGCGATCTCGATCATCATGACGCTGTGTTCGGACAGCTTTAGCCTGGTGGCCAGCTCGCGGCAAAGCTCCGAGACCTGAACGGAGTGCTCCTCGCTGAGCGGATCCTGCGACTCCACCGCCTCCATCAGGGCGGTGATCGCCTGCTTGACTACCGGAGCCTTCAGGCCCAGGATGGCCCGCCGCTGCAGCTCGTTGAGCTGGGCGTTGAATGCATCCTGCACCTGGGGCATGATCCGACGCGTCTGGACCGCCACCACGGCGTCGTAGATCTCATCCTCATCGGCATCCAGATCGGCCGCCCGAACCTGGTGTCCGCCATTCCCCTTGGCCAGGTACATGGCCCGATCCGCCGCTTCGAGCAACGCCTCGGCGTTCTCGCCGTGCACGGGGAACTCGGCCACACCGATGGAAGCGCGGACACGGAATGGCGCGTCCCATTGCATCGCTGAGAGCTCCTGGAGCATCCTCTCGAGCGCACCGATCGTGGCCTCCGGAGCGCTGGCCACGAGGGCAACGAACTCGTCACCGCCATACCGGCACATGGCGAACGCGGACGGCAATACCGCCCGGAATCTCGCTCCCAGCTCGATGATCGCACGGTTGCCGGCCATGTGCCCGTAGAGATCGTTGATTTCCTTGAGGTTGTCCATGTCGACGACGACGAGTGTGTAAGGAGCTCGCTCGTGCACATCCGGCGAGTTCAACTCGCGGTGGATCTCCTCGGTAAAGGCTTGGAAGTTCAGCAGCCCCGTCAGCCCGTCCTCCCGGCTTTGGACTCGTAGCTGATCGACCAGGTCACGGCCGCGGATGAACGATGCCGTCATCAAGGCGGAGGCCCGACAAAAGTCGCGTTCCTCCTCGTTGAAGCGACGCTCGGGATCATGATCGCGAAGATAGAAGGCACCAAGCACCTTGCCGTCGGTCTTGATGGGCACCACCAGGAAGCTGTTGAAGCGGCTCACGTTGGGCAGGAACTCGCGAATCCGATTCCACAGATCCGCTGGCCGTGAGGGGTGCACCTCGGTGATCTCGCCGCTGGTAAGAGTCGCTTGGAGCTCGGGATACTGGCGCACGTCAAGCATGCGCACTTCGACGCTGTCATCGTCGCTGCTCGCCGCCACGTAGCCCTTGGGATCATCGTCGGTGCCGAAGATGACCAGCGAGCATCGGTCCACCCCGACTCCCTTCTGGAGCCGCTTGCTGATCTGGTACAGAACATCTCGGCCCGCAGCGCCTGAGCCGGCCAGGCCGAGCCGTCCGATCTCCGACAGCGCCCGTAGCCGGTACTTGTCGCGCGCCAGGGTCTTGGCGTGCGTCGCCACCGACTGCATTCTGCTGGCGAGTTGCTTCGCCCGACGCTGCTGGCGCTTGGCTTCGTCAGCAATCGCGCTGAAGAAGAACCCCATCGCGAACAGAAACGCCAGCCGCGTCAAGTACCGCCCATCGAACCAGATCGAGCGACCCAGTTCGTGGTGCAGCAGGACCCCATACAGGAGGCTGACCCCGAGGCTGAGGGCGCCCGCCTCGACGGCTCCGAGGCTTTGCACCGCAAACAACAGCACGAGGAAGAAGACGAGGAAGAAGTCGGTGGTGGCGTTGCCAACGAGCAGGATCGAGATCGAGACCACGGCGACGTCGATGCTGGTAACCAGCCAGCGCATCCGCGTCGAATCGGCACGCCGCAGCACCCAGATGCTGAACAGGTTGGTGCCCAGCAACGCGGCGATAAAGAGATTCCGCAGGCCGCTGATGCTAGCGTCGGTACCGGTCACCACCGCGTAGCAGATCGTGAGCACCAGAACCCAGCGTGTCAGGAGCACCGGGTTGGACAGCGGCCGGGCGCTACTGCGTTCCTCTGACGGCCCGCGATTCTTGAACCCGAGCGGGATGCGGCCGGTCGATTTCCGTTTCATCGCACTAGGAGCTTGAGGGTTACTCGGGGGCGGTTGCGCTTTGGATCTAATGACTGAAAAGGTAATCGAACGTGAATTTCAGGGCAACCTTATTCTTTAATGTGTATTACTATCTAATAATATCTATGTCTATTGTTTAGTGCTTATTAACATCTTTTCATGCGCATTCAAGGGCCCGGGCCTGACCATCGGCGACCCTCGACCGCCTTCGCTGGACACGGATGGACCGGAATGCCGCCCAACTTGCCCGGACCGGCGGGGCTCAGGGCACCGACTCCATGCCTACTCCTCCGCCTTCTTCAGCAGCACGCGCATGCCGTTTTGGCCCACGAGCTCGTTGAAGGCGGCCAGATCGGTATCGTAGATCTCGTCGATCTGGTCGAGCAGCGGCTGCAGCAGTGGCTGCAGATCGGCCCAGCGCTCCTTGACGCCGCTGCCCACCGGGGCGGTGCCGCCGGCGACGGCGCCGTACAGGCCGTTAAACTGCTGGTCGAGCCGGCCCGGAAAGTTGAGCGAGTCCTGGCCGCCCTCGCCCTCCAGCTGGGTGAGCTCGCCCTCCACCGCCGTGAGTTTCTGGTTCAGCGCGCTCGCTGCCTCCGACGCTTCATCGCCGTAGCCGGCCTCGGCGAGCTGTTTGCCGGTCGCCGACGCCTGCGCCTTGACCGAGCGCAGCTGTGCGAGCTCCTCGTACAGAAGTTTGGCCGCCTCGCCTACCTCACGAGCGATCCGCAGTTGTTCCTCGTACTCGGCCATCGTCGCGGTCGAGGCCGGATGCGGAGCGTACTCGAAGGTCTCGGTGGCACTCCACTCCCCCATCGACAGACGTACCTCGTATGTACCCGGAAGGACGGCCGGACCGATGCCACCGCCGAACCCCCATTGCACCGTGCCGTCGGGCACCTCGTAGATCGACGGCCAGCGACCCGTGAACGAGGTCTTGTTCAGGCCCGGCTTCACCGACAACTGGTCGCCGCTGCCGCGGAAAACCGACAGGTCGAAGCCACCGAAGCTGTCGCCGCGCTTCACCGCCTCGATGAACCTGTCGCGAAACTCCTCGGGAACGAACGAGGGCACACGGATCTCCTCGTCGCCGCCGCCATCCTCGCTGACGAAACCCTGCTTGTCGAAGAAAGCGATGCCATCGGGACCGATGATCTGGAGGCGCACGGGGGTCTGCGATACCTGGTTGACCATGAAGGCGATCTGCGGGCTGCGCCCGACCCCCTGCACCCCGCCGCGCGACTTGAACAGATGGATCGGCGCCGCGAGCACCTCGGGCGTTAGTTGCGATAGCACCGAGTAGTCATCCAGCACCCAGAACGCGCGGCCTTGTGTAGAGAGCACCAGGTCGCTGTTCTTGATGGCGATATCGGTCACCGGGACGATCGGCAGGTTGAGCTGCAACGACTGCCAGTGGGCGCCGTCGTCGAACGACACGTACATGCCGAACTCGGTACCGGCAAACAGGAGACCGCGGCGATTCGGGTCCTCGCGCACGACGCGCACGAAGTGGTCCTCGGGGATGCCATTGCTGCCGTCTGTGAGCTGCACCCAGGTCTGGCCGTAGTCGTTGGTCTGGAAGATGTACGGGCGGAAGTCCTGCTCGCGATACTTGTACACGGCAATCTGCGCGCGCCCCGGATCGTGGGCCGACAGGTCGATCATGTTGACGGTGCCGCCGGGCGGGATGCCGGCCGGGGTGATGTCCTCCCAGGTAGCGCCGTTGTCGTTGGAGATGTGCACCATGCCGTCGTCGCTGCCGGCCCACAACAGGCCGGGCGTAAGCGGCGACTCCTCCAAGGCGAAGATCGTCGTATAGACCTCCACGCCTGTGTTATCGCGGGTGATACCGGTACCGCCCGAGTAACTCTGCATCTCGGGGTTGTTGGTGGTGAGGTCGGGGCTGATTACCTCCCAGTCGAGCCCACCGTTGCGCGTCCGGTGCACGTACTGCGAGGTGTGGTACAGGACGTCTGGGTCGTGCGGCGAGATCCGAATCGGGGCGTTCCACTGAAAGCGGTACTTCATGTCCGCGGCCTGCTGCCCGGTGGGCGAGTCCTCGTAGCCCCGCACGCTGCGCGTGACGCCCGTACTCCGGTCCATGCGCGTGATCGCGCCGCCGTAGCTGCCGGCATAGATGATGTTCTCGTCGCGCGGATCCACGGCGATGTGGCCGCTCTCGCCGCCGCCTACCGTGAAGAAGCTCGCGCCGCCGCCGCCAAAGAACCCGCCGCCGCCGCCAAGCGCCGACATCGCGGCGGTGCTGTTGTCCTGCTGCGCGCCGTAGACGTTGTACGGAACGGCGTTGTCTACACTCACCCGATAGAACTCGGCGGTCGGCTGGTTCATCTGCTCCGAAAAGCTCGCGCCGCCGTTGAGCGAGACGTTGGCGCCACCGTCGTTGGAGTTGATCAGGTACCGCGGGTTTTCCGGGTTGAGCCACAGATCGTGGTTGTCGCCGTGACGCGGCTGCAGCGCGATCGAGAAGGTGCGGCCTCCGTCGATCGACTTGTAGAAGCCGGTGTTGAGCGCGTACACCGTATCCGGGTCGACCGGGTCAGCGTAGATATGGATGTAGTACCAGGCGCGCTGCAGCAGCTTGCGGGCGTTGGCCATCGGCTCCCAGGAGTCTCCGCCGTCGTCGGAACGGTATACGCCGCCCTGGCCGCCGGGCGCCTCAACGAGCGCCCAGATACGGTCAGGCATCGCCGGCGAGACCGTCACGTCGATCTTGCCGACCACGCCGCCCGGCAGGCCACCACCGAGCTTCTCCCAGGTCTCGCCGGCATCCTTGCTCCGCCACACACCACCCTCGTCGCTGCCCGAGTGGATCGTCCACGGCTTGCGATAGACCGTCCAGGCGGTGGCATAGAGGATGCGGGGATTCGACGGGTCCATCTCGATGTCGTTGAAGCCCGTCTGCTCGGAGATGAACAGGATCCGCTCCCAAGTCTCGCCGCCGTCGGTGGTCTTGTAGAGGCCGCGCTCCTCGTTGGGACCGAAGATGTCACCCAGAACCGCCGCGTACACGACGTCCGGATCGTCCGGATGAACCGACATCTCAGGAATCTGCACGAACCCGGGCTTGAAGACGTGGGACCAGGTCTTCCCGGCGTCGGTCGACTTGTAGATCCCGTCGCCCACCGAGATGTTGCCGCGCGGGCAACCCGAGCCAGTGCCAACGTAGATCACGTTGGGGTCCGACGGGGCGATCTTGATGTCGCCGATCGAGGCAACGTCAAAGAAGCCATCGGAGATGTTGTTCCAGCTGATGCCGGCATCGCCCGTCTTCCACACCCCGCCACCGGTGTAGCCGGCGAAGTAGGTCAGCGGATCGCCGGGAACACCGACGACCGCGGTCGAGCGGCCGCCGCGGGAAAAGCCCGTAGAGCGGTACTCGAACCCCTCGAGAAATTGCGGATCGAGCGTTACGTTCGGGTCCTGCGGCTCGACCTCCTGAGCCGGGGCGGGGCCGGCAGCGAGGGCCCCCAGGGCCAAGACGAGCGTAAGGCAAAGACCGGTCTGCTTGTGTTCTTGCACCATGAACCTCCCGGCGTGCTGCGACCGGCGCGCGACGGGCTGTTCCGCGGGTGGCGGAATACCGTACATCCCGGTCCGCTTTGTCTGTCTGAATCTACACCAAGGCCTACACCCTCGATGGCCGTCCAACCATAGCGTGAGAGACGGAACAGTACATCGATCCGAGCCAGCGTCCCCCCTCTTCTTGGGCGCCACGAACTTGTTACGTAAATATGTGTGCTCCTGATATGCTTCTATGCATGAGGACCACGATCGACATCACCGATGGCCTTCTCCGTAGAGCCAAAGAACGGGCCGCGAAGAACGGAATCACGCTGCGGCAGATCGTCGAGACGGCCCTGGCGCAGTTCCTCGCAGAGCCCGGAGAGCGCTCCGACTACCAACTTCGGTGGCGACCACAGTCGGGCGAGCTCGTCACCGGCATCAACGTCAACGACCGGCGGGACCTGTACGACGCGATCGATCCCCCCGATGCGATCCGCAGGCGAATGGAATCGTCGTGATCGCGCTGGACACGAACATCCTCGTTCAAGCCCACCGCACCGAGCTCGAGCACCACACACAGGCCCGCCGGCTTCTCCGCTCCCTGGCGGAGGGATCGGATCCGTGGGCAATCCCCTGGCCCTGCATCTACGAGCTGATCCGTGTGGTCACACACCCACGCGTGTTCGCTCCCCCGAGCCGCCTGGACCTACTGCTCGAGGACCTGTCGTCGCTGTTCACCGCCCGCTCGCTGACACTGCTGGGCAACGGCCCGGGCCACGCCGGCCACATGGACCACATGCTGCGCACCGGGGAGG
>JACZXM010000278.1:0-2981 GCA_022571615.1 Acidobacteriota bacterium
GTGCACCCGCCAGAGGGCGCCGTCCAGCCGGCGGTTGCGCGCCCACAGGAAAGCGGCGGCCCGCTCGGCGGCCTCGAAGTAGCGCTTGTCCCCCAGAAGGTCGGCGGCTCGGGCCAGAGAGGTGATCATCATGCCGTTCCAGGCGGTGACGATCTTGTCGTCCCGCAGCGGGTGGACGCGCTTTTCTCGGACCTCGTAGAGGAGCTGCCGGATGCGGTCCACCCGGTTGAAGAGGGCCTCAAGGGTCATGTCGCGCTCGACGGCGAACTCGGGGAGGGGCTTCGGCAGGCTGAGTATGGTCTTGCCCTCGAAGTTGCCGGCCCCGGTGATCCCGAACAGCTCGATGGCGAGCTCCGCGTCCGCCTGGGGAAGGGCCTCGCGGATTTCCTCCGGAGTCCACAGGAAGAACTCCCCCTCCCTGCCCACGCTGTCGGCGTCGGTGGCCGAGTAGAAACCGCCCCCAGGCGAGGTCATGTCTCGCAACACGTAGTCCAGGGTCTGCCGCGCAACCCGCTCGAACAGCGGGTTGCCGGTAATGCGGTAGGCCTCGAGGTAGGCCCGCGAGAGGTGAGCCTGGTTGTACAGCATTTTTTCGAAGTGGGGCACCAGCCAACGGGCGTCGGTGGAGTAACGGTGGAAGCCGCCCCCCACCTGGTCGTAAATCCCGCCCCGGGCCATGTGGTCGAGGGAGGTCTCCACCGCGGCCAGGGCCTCCTTGTCGCCGGTGCGCAACACCCGCGCCAGGAGGAAGAGGAGCTCCGGCTCGTGGGGGAACTTCGGGGCTCGCGAGAAGCCCCCCAGCTGCGAGTCGTGGCGGGCAAGGCTCTGGCTTACGGCGGCGGCGATGGCCTCCTCCCCCACCTCGGTGGCCTCGCCGGCGGCCGCCGTGACCCTCCGCACCGAGGCCGCGATCTGCTCGGCCTGGGCGACGATCTGCGGCCGCTGCTCCTGCCACGCCTGGGAGGCCCGCCGGAGCAAGTTCATGAAGCGGTCGCGAGGGATGTAGGTGCCCCCGAAGAAGGGCTTGCCGTTGGGGGTAAGCAGGGTGGACATGGGCCATCCACCACTGCCGGTCATCAGCCGCACCGCCGTCATGTAGATCTCGTCGACATCCGGGCGGCGCTCTCGGTCCACCTTGATAGCGACGAAGCCCTCGTTGAGCAGCCGGGCTACCTCGACCTTGTCGAAGCTCTCCTTCTCCATGACGTGGCACCAGTGACAGGTGGAGTAGCCGATGGAGAGAAAGACGGGCTTGTCCTCCCGGCGCGCCGTCTCGAAGGCCTCGGGGCCCCAGGGGAACCAGTTCACCGGGTTGTGGGCGTGCTGGATGAGGTAGGGGGAGTCCTCCAGGATGAGACGGTTGACGTAGACTGGACTGCCGTCGGGCCCGAGATGCTCAGTGCGCGGCTCGTAGCCTGGCCCATTGGCTTTATAGGCGGCCCAAAGCCGGTTCCCCAGCTCGGGAGTGAAGGGCTCGGCGCCGGGTAAAGCGGCAAGGCTCCCGTCGCTACCCTGAACGGGAGAAGCGGTGCGTTCAGCAGCACAGGCGAGGGCGAGGGCGGCCCACACCATCACGGTCGGGAACGATCGCGTGGCGCGGGTGGTGGAGGTCCAAATGGACAAGCCTTCCTCCTCTCCGTCGGCTCGGCACCAATAACGGTGCGGCGCCGAGCTCGGACAGCACGTGCGCCTCCAGCTTGTACTTGACTCGATACTAACCGCGTCGGTGCAGCCGGTACCAGTCGAGATATCGTGCGACCACGCTCCACACGCACCCAGTATGGGTCATGTTGAGTCGGCATGGGTCCCCACAATCCAGCGACATCTGCCGGGCTCCAGGCTGCACCGCTTGCAAGCCGGCAGCACGGGTTCGAATTCCGCTGGGGCCACCTTGCTTGCGGCCTGGAGCGCGGAGCTTCCGTAACTGTTCCGTAACTTCGCCTTTCGGCTACAGAGGATCTCGTCTTGCTCGAGCACAAGGCGCGACACCTAACCATGGAGGCTCTATCTCACTCCGGTCGGCGTGTCTCAGCTCGTGACAGCGATCCGGTCGTTGTGGGGCCAGCCGGGCCGCGCATGGATCCGGCCCTGGCTCTGGACCCGCAGCAGGTTCGGCGTAACCCTTCGGCAAGTGGGATCGAAACTCGGGTGTTCGAGCGGCGCTCGCGGGTGATCGCGGGCTCTGCTCACTCAGGAAACGACGTCGGAAGGCCGATTTCGCGCGTCAGGAACGCCAGCTGAAGCGTCTGGTTCTCGGTGCGCTGGGCGTTGTTCACGCCGATCTGATGGCCCGCGCCCCGCACCAGGCGAAGAAGCACCGGCTGGTCTCCGGTTTGGGCGTACTGCATCGAGGCGGCGAGCTTGAACGCGTGGTGGGGCATGGCGGTCGTATCGTTCTCGCCGGCGAAAATGAGTGTCGCCGGAAGCTCACGCGCCTCCAGAAGCTTGTGATAGGGCGAGAATTCGAGAATTGCGTCGAGTTCTTCCGGAATCTCCGGATCCCCGAACTCCGACGCCCAGCCGCCGCTCCATCTCTTGTGCCGGACCAAGTCCGCGAGCGGTATCTCTAGGATGATCGCGCCAACGAGGTCGGGGCGGTCGATCGCGGCCGCTGCGACCGGGACCGAGCCGGCACTGTTACCGAGCGCCGCGAGCCGGTCGGGCCGAGTAACTCCGCTGTCGATCAACCACTCGAAAGCCGCGATCGTGTCCTCGATCGTAGCGCGCTTGTTCACGCGCGAGCCGGCTGCGTGCCATTCGGCGCCGAACACGCCGCCTCCGCGAACCTGCGGCATGGCGAGCACGCCGCCCGCCTCGATGAAGGTTCGGAAGAAACCGGAAAAGAACGGCGTCGCTGTAAAGCCGTGTGCACCGTAAACCCAGACAAGTGTCGGCGCACTTTCGTCGAGCGACGCGTCTGCGCGGTGCGCGAGCGCCATCGCCGTCGTGCAACACGCGGTGCGCTATATGGTTGGCCAGGT
>JACZXM010000278.1:2991-5000 GCA_022571615.1 Acidobacteriota bacterium
TGCGCGAGCGCCATCGGCACTATGGTGCCGTCGGCCGAGGTGTATTCGACGCGCCTGACCAAGATATCTCCCGAGGTGTCACCACGGCGTAGCCGCCACGGGGTCATCGTCAGATCCTCGATGTCGATCTCATAAACGCCCGGCGCGTCGAGTGAGAGCGAATTGGCGTAGGCGTAGCGCGCTTCCCACTCGCCGAAGATCGGCGGCCGGTTAGCCGGGAAGTTCGTCCACAGCAGGCCGTACGGGGGTGTCAACGTCGCCAGCAGCGCGCCGTCGAGCGAGTAGATGGTGATACTCGGGACGCCGGCAGGCGACCCACCGTTCACCACGACCCGGCCCCCGTATATATGTGCGGTCGTCACTGAGCGATCCGACAGATCGAGCACTGGACTCATCGCGAAGCCTGCCGCAGACCGGCGCGCCGAGACGATCTGCTCGCCGCCGCCGTCAGTGACATGGAAGAACAACTTGTCCTCGGCGGCGCCAATGAAGACCACCCATCCGCCGTCTTGGGCAAAGACCCTTTCGACCGCGCTTGGTTCTGCACCGTCGAACCACAGCACCTCATAAGCGCGGGGCTGGCGGCGTTCGACCACTACAAGTCCGCCGTCCACTGCATCGACGGCGAGGCGCACGTTCTCGTTGCCGTCGACCGGGTAGATGCGTACGTCCGAGTCGGTGCCGACATCGTGTCGCCAGACTGCCGCCGGCCGCTCCCCGTCCTGAGTTGAGTAGACTATGGAGTGGCAGTCTGTGGCCCAGGGCGCGTCGCCGAGATGAGCTTCCTCGACAGCGGCCGCTAGATACGAGCCGGAGCCGACGTCGATGATGCGCATCACACGTCGCCCCGAGGCCGGTTCCATTCGCGAAGAGTCTGCGGAGGCGTGTCGCCGGTCCGAATCTCGGTGCAAGCTGTTGCGCACACGATGAGGACTGTGGCGATAGCTCGCCGCCAGTAGTCAGGCCGCCTGGTCGGCCTGAAGAACCGGTTGCGCCGTGAATACATCCCCTCACTCCTCTCCATTGGCCTTGCAGTTACTTGTCTGAGCAGTTCGGCCGGACTGATGCCTGCCGGGCGTGAAACGTACCCACGCGGCTGACGTGACGGCCGAGGTCTTCATGTACACGCGGTCGGGCCGCCAGCTCGAGAAGCTGGGGTCGAGCTCCATCAGTCGCCTCGGATCACCGCCACGAGATCGATCCGTGTAGCACGCCGGGCGGGAAGCCAGCAGGCGATCAGAGCTACGGCGGCCAGGCCGGCCGCCACCGACGCGTAGGTGGCCGGGTCCCCGGGACCGATTTCGTGCAGCTGGGTACTGACCAGTCGTGCGCCCATTGCCGCGAGGCCCAACCCGGTAGCGATCCCGACGGCTACCCAACTCATCCAGTGGACGATGACGATGCGGCGAACGTCGTGGTGCCCGGCGCCGATGGCCATGCGGATGCCCATCTCGTGCACGCGTTGCGCCACGGAGTAACTGATCACGCCGTAGATTCCGACGGCCGCAATGAGCGCCGCGACCAGCGCGTACGCCGACATGAGAGCGGCCGCGAAGCGGGGTCGTGCGAGCGAGTCGTCGAACCGCTCGCGCAGCGCGAACACCCGAATTGGCAGATCTGGAAAGCGCGCCTCGAGGTCGGCGCGAACCGCCGGAATCACCGTACCCGGCCGGCCCACAGCCCGCACCATGATGTTCGTCCAGGAAACGGGGCCGTAGCCGGAGGGCACAACCTGGGCAAACGGCAGGTACAGCTCAGGCTGCGGCGGCCGGTCGACACCGTTGTGCAGGGTGTCGCCGACGACGCCGACCACGGTTGCCCAGGCCCCAGGTACGTCGGTCTGCTGGCCGGCTGGCGCCCAGGCGCGCGCCAACCGTAGCCGCCGCCCCACCGGCTCGAACCCGGGCCACAGCAGGCGGGCTGCGGCCTCGTTCAGCAGCGCAACCGGAGCGGCGGCTGCGTCGTCGTCAGGCTCGAACGTCCGACCCGCCGCGAGCCCGATGCTCATC
>JACZXM010000279.1 GCA_022571615.1 Acidobacteriota bacterium
GCTGATCGGGGATGATTAGGATGGCATAGGTCTCGAAGGCCTCCTCGACCACCTGCCAGTCGGCATCCGACAGGGGCTGGGACAGGTCCAGATCGCCGATCTCGGCGACGAAGGTCTCGGTGACGGGCCACACGCTGGGGTTCATGGATCGCCCTCCCCGTTCGATCATATCGGTCGGCCGGGCTTCGGCGCAAGATCGACGTCAAGACGTGACCGTGCGGGTCGCCATCAGCCCCGATCCCACCCCAGCCCCGATCACAGGCAGTAGCGGCCACGTTTATGAGAAAGGCCGGATGTCTCCTTCGCAT
The DNA here is from genome assembly GCA_022571615.1 of Acidobacteriota bacterium. Taxonomy (GTDB): domain Bacteria; phylum Acidobacteriota; class UBA890; order UBA890; family WLXD01; genus JACZXM01. The sequence goes on from JACZXM010000279.1 coordinate 309, forward strand.
CACGAACGGGCATTGGCGGGCTAGGCCGGACCCGCCGCCTCCGTCTCCAGCCCGGGCCGCACCAAGTCGCCGGCCGGGCGCCGGCGGGAACGGTTTTTGAGCACCTGGATCACTTCCACCGTCGCTTCGGGAAAGTCGTGCATCAGGCCCGTGGTTACATAATTTGCGGCCTTGTCGGACTCGCGAAACTTCTCGACCATGGCCCACTCCAATGCAAATTCCGCCCTGGACGGCACCCTTAAATTATAGCACGACGCCCCGATTCCCGATTTCGGCCTGGTAGTGACATTGGCGGATCGCTTCGCTACACTATTGGAATATCCATGCAAAAGAGCTTTTCAGATGCAAACCGCCACGCCACGAATCGCGCGCACCACACTAGGAGAATCACGATGAAACGCTCCGTACTAATCCCGTTGACGCTGCTGGCTTGTTGCGCCGGAAGTCTGGCCCAAGGAGACGCCCTCTACCCCGATTTAAAGCTCTACGTGGCCAGTAACGAAGGGAACGATATCTATGTCCTCAACATGGACACACACCAGGTTGAAAACGTCATCGACGTCGGCGGCAGGACCGGCCGCTTCTCACTCGACGGCACCACTCTGACCACCGCCGCCAGCAAGGAAGCGCTACGCGACTACGCCTGGGTCCTGCGCTTCGCTCGCGCCGGCGCCGACGCCACCGTCCAGTCGCTCGAGCTCGTGCACGCTATCTCCCGAATCGACGGCTTCTACTTTACGCGTCGGTCGCGCCTCGGAGGGCGAGCTCTCTCGGAGATCGTCACCTCCGAGTACGGAGTGGCGCTGCTGCTGGACAATCACGTCAACCGCCCGGGCTATGTCGTCGGCTGCGTGGCAGAAGCCCTGACCGACAACGGCCTCACCCCGGACGCCGCCGCAGCCGCCGACGACGCCACCGAGCGCAGCGTCTTGCGGTCCTATCTCACAATCCGTGCGACCTACGGCAAGAGGCCGATGACGAACGCGGCCGGCAGAGCCGCGGTCACACGCGAGTACCTCGACGCTGGGCGCCTCTCCGAGACGAGAGGCTCGTTCCGGTCCAACCGGGAAGCGCGAGCCTAGCAGCCCGTGCGGGGGGACGTTTGCAGATGGCGCTCCCTCTTCCGACGCGGTGGGGCGGCGCTGCGTCATTCGAGCAGATAGCGCCAACTGAGCCCTGGGAAGCGGGCGAAGCCGCGATCGGTGGTCCACCACTCGCACCCGTGTTCGAGGGCCAGCGCCGCCAGGTAGGCATCGGTCGTGGCGGCGCCTCGGATGTCTCCTGCCAGCACCAGATCTCTGAAGATCGACCAATGGCGGCGCCCCGGCTCGATGAGCTGGGCCTCCGGCTGTGCCCGTAGCGCATCGACGAAGCCGAAGACTTCTCCGGGAGAAGGGGTGGGGCGGAAGATTCTCGAGTACGCCGCCCAGTCTGAAGCCGCGAACCGATGCCCGCGATTTCAAGGGAGACGCGGCGGCCGTCGTCGGCGCTCCCGATCCTGCCCCTCCACCTCGGTTTCCTCCTCGGCTTCCTCTTCGGCTTCCTCCTCGGGCTCGGCCGGCGGCTCCCAGAAGTCGGGCGTGACCGCCGCGGTGGCAGCTCGATCGCCGTGGAACAGCAGTGCGTTAAACAGCGCCCTGAAGGTGCCGAACGGCTGACCTCGCCATTGGGGCCTGAACCCGAATAGGACCACGTGGCCATCGCCATGCTTCACGTCGAGGGCGGCAGCGTAGCCGTGCAGATGTTCCTCGCCCAGGAGGTAGCCCGACAGCAGGGGCGATCCGGCGTCTTGGTACTTGGCCAGCGCCGCCCCCTCGAAGTCCTCGGTCACGGTGTAGACGGGGCTGTTGGTGACCGTGATCTTGGCCCGCTCCGGCATGCCGGCCATCACGGGATGGGCCGTGTCGATCTGTACCTCCAGGATCGAGCCGCTCGAGAAGAACTCCGTGCGCTCCAGTTCTTCCACCACGTTGCGCACCGGCAGGTGCAACTCCTCGATGGCGAACAGGCTGCTCTGGTCGAGGCAAACCAGCGTGCCGCCGGCGCGGACGAATGCATCGAGCGCCCGCACGCCCTCGCGGCCGATGCCGCCGGCGTAGCGGGCCGGCACGGTGCCCAGTGCCGCTCCGTCGAGGATCTGGCGGCCACGGATGTCGGCCAACACGATCACGTCGTAGCGGTCGCGCAGGTGCCCGGCGCGCACATCGGCGTTGTAGAGGCTGCGGAAGTCGAAGTCATACATCTCCAGCAACCAGCGCGTCCAACCCTCATCCATACTCGGTGCCCACGGACGATACAGGCCGACGCGCGGCTGCTCGATCGGTGTGCCCGACGCTCCGGAGCGTACCGCTTGCAACGCCAGATCGCTCACCATCGCGTCCATCGCGCCCCGCCCCAGTCCACTGATTACATAGCGTGCATCCCCATTGCCGCCAACTGCGCTCACCCGGCCGCCTGCGGCCCAAGCCTGATTGATGGCGCGAAAAGCGTTGTTCTGAGCAGGGTCGACCACCAGGGCCGAACCGCTACCCGTGGTCCGGCCCGGCGGCGGTACGATTCCAGCGGCGATCGGGTTCGTGTCGAAGCCGACGCCGGGCACGCTGTCGAACGGCGCGGCGTCAGGTTCTACGCCCGCAGCGTCAAGCGTATCCCAGGGCACCGGATCCACCCGGACGGACTCCATCGCGGCGCGGACCGAGTCCTCGAGCGGTGAGCCGACGGCCACCGTTCGCACCCCGAACTGATATGGCAGTGTCCAGCCGGCTTGGTCGTACGGGAGGTCTGGCGGGCCGTCGGGGTATTGGCGCAAGTCGGGGTACTTCTGTACCGACAGCAACGAGTGCGCGAAGTTGGAGCCCGACTGGTCCATGGGGATTACCCAGGTTCCCGCCGGGTAGTGCTGCTGCTCGACGACGACATCCTCGGTCAGACGAAAGACCTCGATGTCCTGGTAGGCGATGCGCCGCAGCATCTCCACCGCCGCTACCGGGTCGCGCTGCCGTTGTGGCACGAAGTAGGCGTAGGGCGGCCCCTCGCGGAAGGCAGCGATGACGTCACGCGCCGCCTGATAGCGGTTGTAGAGGATGTCCTCCTTGAACTTGGCGGCGACGTCGAGTGTAGAGGTGGAGGTCGTGAGCATGTACTCCACCGAATCGCGCAGCCGCCACCAGCCGCCACGCCACAGGCTCGCGTGCAAGGTGCCCGGCTGTAGTGCCCGATCGGCCTGCGGAAAGTCACGCAGGGTGTAGAAGCGCGGGGTGGGGGAGGCGTGGATCCCGGTCTCGCTGAACATGATCACGATGTTGTGGAAGAAGTTGATGAAGTCGATGTAGCCCGGATACCAGGCGTCGTAGACTTCGCCTTTGTGCTCGGCGCCGGGCAGCCCGCGCTCATCGAGCGCTGCCGCTGCCGCGGTCCCCATCAGGTTCACCATGCGGTTCATCAACGGGTGGATATTGGGATAGATCGGCTCGGCGTAGGGCGGCAGCCAGATCGTGGCCGGCATGCTCGCTGTCATGTGGTGGCTGTAGATGACCTGCGGTTCCCAGTGCCGGTTGGTTCGCACCACCACGCGCGACTCGATCATGTTGAGGCCGTAGCCGTCACGGTTGTTGTCGTGGCCGATGTACTTCTGGTACAGCCGTGGCAGCCGCGCGGTCTCGTACGGCGTTCCCAGGTTCTCGGCGTACCATTCCGCCACCATGTTCTGGCCGTCCGGGTTGATCGACGGCCACAGCAGCAGAATGACGTTGTCGAGAATAACCCTGCCCTCATCGCCCTCCTTCTCGGTGACGATGTCGTAAGCGAGCTGGATCGTGTGCTGCGCGTGGGCCGTCTCGGTCGCGTGCAGGCCGCCGTCGATGGCCACGATCGCCTTGCCGGTGCGCGCTAGCTGTCGGGCGTCCTCGTCGGTCAAGCCGTCGGGATGCGCCAGCCGCTGCGAGATCTCGCGGTACTCCTCGACCCGTGCGAGGTTCTCTGGCGACGAGATCAGGGCGATGTACCAGTCGCGCCCCTCGGAGGTACGCCCCACCTGCACCAGCTGCAGCCGGTCTGTGGCCGCATCGAGCGCCTTGAAGTACTCGATCGACTGATCGTACGAGGCCAGCTTGAAATCGTCGCCGACGCGGAAGCCGAGCACGGACTCGGGCGTCGGGATGTCGGCAGTGGCGTCCTGCGGGTGTGCGTCGGCCATGCCAGGCAGAGTCGCCGAGCCGAGCGCCAGCGCCGCCACTGCCAGGAACCGCGAAACTCCACGTACGATGATCGAGTGCATGCCATTCCCCCGCTGAAGGTGCTGTAGTGCGAATCAGGAAGCTGATTGTCGACTACCGCGCCTGCAAAGTGAAGCTGCGCACCCCCGTGGACTGGGACGCCAGGGCCGCCATCGCGATCAGCAACGGTGCTGCGCGGTTCAGGGTGGCCATTCTCTTCGGAGCGCGAGCAGCGGGTCGATCTTCGTGACTCGCAGTGCGGGGAGATACTGCTAGTGGGGCAATCTCTCGGCCAGGGCAGCGTAGGCGCGCGCCCCGGCCAAGGCGCTGGCCAGCACCGCCAGGGCTCCCCAGACACCGGAGCCGATCAGGGCGTAGATCGGCCCGGGGCAAACTCCTGCCAGCCCCCAGCCGAGCCCGAAGACGGTCCCTCCGAGCCCGTAGCGCA
>JACZXM010000280.1 GCA_022571615.1 Acidobacteriota bacterium
CAGGGTTGGGCCGCATCCGGGTTGGCATCGATCCACTTCCGGGCCGCGGCCAGCATCGCCGGCACGTCGCTCGCCAGCGCATCGATGACACCCGCCTTCAAGGCGGCCTCGGGCCGCAGCCGGCGCCCCTGGCTCAGAATCGGGAACGCGGCCTCCAGCCCCAGCATGCGGACGATCCGTGTTACTCCGCCCGCCCCGGGCAGCAGGCCCAAGGTGACCTCGGGGAAGCCCAGGCGCGAACCGGGATGATCGACCGCGATTCGATGGTGGCAGGCGAGCGCAAGCTCGAGGCCGCCGCCGAGCGCTGTACCGTTGATCGCCGCGACCACTGGAGAGCCCAGCGTCTCGAGCCCTCGCAGGAGTGTCTTGAGTTGCTCGACCGTGCGGAAGGTCTCCGACGGATCGGTCATGGCGAACAGGGCGTCGACATCAGCGCCGGCGAGAAAGACATCCTTGGCCGAGGTGACGATCACGCCGGTGAGCTCATCCTCGGCCTGCAGTCGCTCCAGCGCCGCAGCGAGCGCCTGCCCGAACGTGGAGTTCACGAGATTCGTCGGGCCGGGCATGTCCATGGTGATGACGACGACTCCGTTTGCTCCCTTGTCGTAGCCGAATCGATATTCCACCACGGGCTGCTACACTCGCTCGATCACGGTGGCGATTCCCATCCCGCCGCCGATGCACAGGGTGATCAGACCCGTCGTCAGATCGCGGCGCTCGAGCTCGTCGAGCACGGTGCCCACAAGCATCGCTCCCGTTGCCCCGAGCGGGTGTCCCATGGCGATCGCGCCACCGTTGACGTTGATGCGGTCGAAATCGTCGATCCCCATATCCCGCATGAACTTCAGCACCACTGCGGCGAACGCCTCGTTGACCTCGATGAGGTCGATGTCGGCGAGTGTCATCCCGGCCTTGCCGAGCGCCTTGGCGCACGCCGGGGCAGGTCCGGTGAGCATGATGGTCGGCTCGGTGCCGACGACCGCAGCCGCCACCACCCTGGCACGTGGTTGCAGGCCCAACGTGTCGCCCGCTTGCTGGGAGCCCACCAGTACCAGCGCCGCCCCGTCGACGATGCCCGACGAGTTGCCGGGCGTGTGCACATGGTCGATACGCTCCACCTGCGGATACTGGAGCCGAGCCACGACATCGAGTCCCAGCTCGCCCATGCCCGCAAACGAAGGCGCCAGCCCTCCGAGTACCTCGAGCGTGGTGCCCGATCGAATTGCTTCGTCGTGCGCCAGGATCGGCAGGCCGTTGACGTCTTGAACCGAGATCAGCGAGACGAAATGCCCGTTCGTGGTTGCTGCTGTCGCCCGCTCTTGGGACAGCACACCCAGCTCATCGACCTGTTCGCGGCCGAATCCCTCGATCGTGGCGATGAGGTCGGCGCTGATGCCCTGGGGCACGAAGCCGATGGCGGCGTTGACGTCGGGGTCGGTGTAGATGGCGCCGCCATCCGACCCCATCGGCAGCCGCGACATCGATTCCAGCCCCCCGGCCACGACCAGGTCCTCCCAGCCGGATCGTACTTTTTGCGCCGCCAGGTTCACCGCTTCGAGCCCTGAGGCGCAAAAACGATTGAGCTGTACACCGGGTACATCGAGATCCCAGCCCGCATACAGGGTGGCGGTGCGCGCGATATTCGCCCCCTGGTCACCGACCGGGGTCACACAACCGATGAGCACGTCGTCCACCCGCGAGGTGTCGAGCTCGTTGCGCTCCTCGAGACTGGCCAGCAGCGTGGTCAGCAGCTCCACAGGGCGTACCTCGTAGAGCGACCCACGCGCCTTGCCGATACCACGCGGTGTCCTGACGGCATCGTAGATGAAGGCTTCCGACAGCATGTTCGTTCCTCCGCGCTCGCTCACGAGACTCGACGGGCTGCCTGCCGATTTGCGAACCCTCGTCCAGATGGGTATCCGGACAGCATACACGCGGGGATGGTACGGTTTCTGCCGCAGGTCGGAGGGAGCGGTTGTATGAAACGCGAAGGGCTCTATCGACCGACGGTCGAGGACGCGGTCGAGATCAGCGGCATCGAGACACTGCACCCGGGCGGGTTCGCGCTCACCCGGCGCACGGCGGAGGTGGCCGAGCTGGAGCCCGGTCTGCGCCTGCTCGATGTCTCGAGCGGCCGTGGCACCCAGGCCGTCTATTACGCGCAGGAGCTCGGCGTAGCGGTGACCGGCATCGACCTCGATCCCGATATGGTCGAGAGCGCGACGCGCCTTGCGGCTCGGGCCGGAGTGGCCGACGCTGCGCGCTTCGAGATCGGCGACTCGCAAGCGCTGCCGTTCGAGGATTGCAGCTTCGATGTCGCTATCAACGAGTGCGCGGTAGGAATCCCGGATGATTCGCAGGCCGTGCTCGACGAAATGGTGCGGGTGGTGAGGCCCGGGGGTCGCGTTGTGATCCACGAGTCCACCTGGCGCGCGGACCTGAGCGAGCAGAGAAGGCAGAGCTCGCGGAGCGCTACGGCACCACGCCGCTGCGCGAGCAGGAATGGCTCGACATGCTCGAGCTGGCCGGCGCCCGGGAGCTGCGCTCGGAGCTCGATCCGTGGTCGGCGCCGGAGAACTTCTGGCAGCTACGGCAGGATCGCCACGTGCCGGGTCCTGGCAAGGTGCTTACGCTCCCGGAGCGCCTGCGCACCGCCTGGCGCATCACGCGCCGATATGGTCTCCGAGGCGTCCTGACGCTGATTCGAAACGAGCGCCTGTTCTATCGTGCCGTCCTGTCCGGGAAGCTCGGCTACGGTCTGTACTGGGGACGGCGGTAGGTTCATACCTGGCGGTAGCGGACGGGCAGATAAGCACGTAGCGGCCGAAATCCTTGTCCGTCGTGAACACCGGCTAGCGCTCGATCTGCTGACGGAGCTGTTGGCCGCGTCGCGCCCACTCCTGGGCAAGCTTCAGCTCCCCGACGCGCCCGTACAGATCGGCAAGCAACAAGTATCCGAGGGTCCGATCTGCGTCTCTCAACGGCTGTTCGATGGCAGACTGCACCATCGCGATCGCGGCCGGATAGTCGGTGCCCCGCTGAAGCAGGACGCGAGCCATGAATAGGTTGCCGCTTGGATACTCGGGGTCGAGCTCGAGCACGCGACGCAGGAGCCGCTCTTGGTCGTCGTCACGGCCCATCGTTCGATATAGCGTGGCGAGATTGAAATGAGCCGCCACGTCCTGGGGCGACATCTTGATCTCGCGCAGGTACTCGTCGACCGCTGCTTGTGGCTCGCCACGGGCATAGCGAATCTCCGCCAGGACGGTATGGACACCCCGCAGCGCGTCGTCTTGTTCCAGCGCCGCGCGAGCTTGGGCCTCGGCCTCGGCCAAGCGCCCGAGCACGAAGTAGCTCCGAGCGAGTCCGAGCTTTGCCAACGACGAATCGGGGTTCAGCTCCAAGCTTTGCAGGTACGCCTCGAGGGCCGCCTCTGACTTTCCGCGCTGACCCCGTACGCGACCGAGCAGGAAGTACAGGCGAGCTGTCGGACCGGCGAGCCCGATGGCGTCGGTTGCGGCCTCCTCGGCTTCCTCGAGCCGGCCGAGGCCGGCCAGCTCCTCGATCAGGAAAATGTGCGAGTAGACGTAGTCCGGCTTCAGCAGAATCGCCGCGCGGTAGGCATCGGCCGCGTCCTCACGACGACCCTGCAGATGGTACACTTCGCCGAGCGTGCTTTGAACATCCACGGTGCCGGGATCCTCGGCAAGGATCTCCAGAAGCAGGCCTTCGGCAACGGCGTAGTCATCGCGTTGCATCGCCTGCCGCGCGTTGAGCGCCTTGTTGTACGTGTCGATCTTGGAACGCGGTGCAGCGCGCTCGGCTCCGTCCTCCTCGATCTCCTGGAAGCTACCGATATATCCGAGGCTGGCAAGCTTGCGGCGTGTCTCCTCGTCAAGCTCCGTCACGGTCGCTTGCTGCGCCCCAGCACTCCAGTGCGCGATTCTCTCGTCTGCGGCGCGCCGCATTCTGAACAGCACGCTGTTGAGTTGACCCACCAGGTCGTTGGCCTCATCGGGGTCGGCCACCATGTCATACAGCTCTGGCTCAGACGACAGGATCAGCTTGAAGCGGTCGTCGCGCACTACACGCAGCGCGCTCCAGCCGTAATGGAGACGCGCGTACAAGCTTTCCGAATAGACGTAGCGGGGGGCCGCTACGTGCTCCGGGTCGAACAATGGAACCAGGCTTGTCCCCTGGGACTTCGAATCCTGATGCGTGCCCGTCATCTCGAGCACTGTAGGCATGACATCGACAAGGGAAACCGGCTCGTCGCGACGCACGCCGCCGTAACTGCCAAAGGGCACCCGAATGATGAGCGGTACGTGTGTCACCCCTTCATAGACGAAGAACCCATGTTCCCTCTCCCCATGCTCCCCGAGGCTCTCACCATGGTCGGCAGCAAACACGACGAAGGTGCTGTCGAGCAACCCGCCACCCTTTAGATGCTGCAGAAGGCGGCCCACCTGCGAGTCGGCGAAGGCAATCTCCCCGAGATAGGGGCGATTCGGGTAGCGTGACTTGTAGGGCTCTGGAGGCTGGTAGGGTGCATGGGGGTCATACAAATGTACCCAGAGGAAGAAGGGGCTCTCGCCGGGTTCATCAAGCCACTCCAGAGCCCGATCGATCACCTCGTTGGCGGGCCTCCTGACGGCCCCCATCTCGATCAAGCGCCGGGCACGGACATCGAAGTCATCGAAGTAAACGTCGAATCCCTGGTCCAGCTGCCAGCGCTTGTCGAGCACGTAGGCCGCGACGAAGCCGCCGGTGCGATACCCTGCCGCTCGCAGGACTTCGGCGAGGGTCTCCGCCTCCTCGGGCACCAGAAATCCGCCGTTGTCGCGCACGCCGTGAAACAGTGGATAGTTGCCGGTGAACAGCGATGTGTGTGCCGGCAAAGTCAGCGGCGCGGTCGTTTGGGCGTTGTCGAACAGAATTCCCTCTCGTGCCAAGCGATCGATCGCGG
>JACZXM010000281.1 GCA_022571615.1 Acidobacteriota bacterium
AACCCCTGTCTCCGCCTTGAGAGGGCGGTGTCCTAGGCCAGGCTAGACGATAGGGCCTTGCAAGCCCTACAACGTAGCTTCCGGCGGCGGTGGCCGCAAGTCGGGTCGGCCGGTCGCTTTGCCCGCTTCTCCTGCGCCCGCGGAGGCAGGCGGGTCGGCCAGCAGATCGGTGATCTTGCGGGCCGATGCGGCCAGCGGCAGGTTGCGGATCTCGGCGGGCGTGTACCAGCCGGCGTCGCGAGTTCTGGAGCCGATTCGGAGCTGCGAGGGGAAGCGGGCGATCCGCGGCCGGAAGACGTGGCACAGGATGCGCCGATTGGTGATGCCGTGCCGGATGGCGCCGAGGAGCTCGAGATGCTCGGTCTCGATGTGCAAGGCAGACAGGTGCCTCTGCAGAGCCTCGGCTAGCTCGCGGGTGCCGCTCGTGCGGGCGGCGCCGGAAGGGGTCGGCCGTTGCGGGTCCGCTGCTCGCGAGGCGGTCATCAGCCTGGAATCCAGGGTCGGGAACTCCCACATCGACTCGAGCACGCCGGGGCGCTGGCCGCGAAACAACAGGTAGCGGCCTTCGCGCTCGAGTACCATCGCGGCCTCCTGGACGTCGCGGATGGCCTGGCGCCGTGGGGGCGGAATGTGCTCCTGGATTCCCTGTTGGCGCGCCAGGCAGGCGGACGCGCACGGACAGGACTCACAACGCGGCGACCGCGGCAGACACACACGCGCCCCGAGCTCCATGAGCGCCTGATTGAGCTGCCCCGGGGAGTGGCGCTGGAGGGCCGGTGCGGCGGCGCGGTGCAGGTGCCGTTTGGTGGCCACGCGACGGGGATCGACATCCAGGGCCAGCAGGCGACACAGAACTCGGGCCACGTTGCCATCGATGGCCAGGCACGGAAGATCGAATGCGATCGACGACACGGCGGCGGCCGTGTACTCGCCCAGCCCCGGCAGCGCGCGCAGCGCGTCAGGATCTGCTGGCAGTCGCCCGCTGTGTTGCTGCAGTACTTGTTGTGCCAGCCGGTGGAGGTTGCGTGCCCGCCGGTAGTACCCCAGCCCCGACCACTCGGCCAGCACCTCCTGCGGCTTCGCGCCGGCCAATGCGCGCAGAGAGGGAAAGCGGACCAGGAACCGCTCGAAGCGCCCGACAACCGCCTCCACCCGCGTTTGCTGCAGCATGATCTCCGACACCAGGATGCGGTAGGGATCGCGGGTCCGGCGCCAGGGCAGGTCACGCCCCGTGCGCGCGTACCAGTGCACCAGTGCGTCGATGCTCGCCGGGTCGAGAGTGGCGGCATCGAGCGCCGCGGGGGTGCTCTTCCCCGATCGGTCGCGCCCGGCGGCGTCAGTGGATCTTGCCGGCATCGCGCAACAGGCCGCGTACCAGGTTGCGGCCCGACCAGTCACCGCCGCTCACGAAGCGGTAGAACCTGTCGTGGATACCCAGAGCGCGCGTGATCTCACCCAACGTTCGACCCTCCTCGAAGTGCACCACCGCTCTGTCGCGTAGCCCGAGCAGAAAGTCGAGCTTGCGTCCCAACCGGTGCTGGTGACCGCGGTGGAATCCGGAATGCTGGCAGTACATCTGGCAATCGGAGATCGCCAGCAACGCCCGCAGCGAGCCGATCAGCGCGCCGACATCCTCGTCGCTGAACGCGAACCGCAGCCGGTCTGCGAGATACAGGTCACCGCAAAACAACCAGTCCTGATCCGGCTCGTGCAGCACCACGTGATCCACCGCGTGTCCCGGGGTGTGGATGACCCGGAACCGGTAGCGGTCGGTCTCGACCCACTCCCCCAGCTCCCGAGCCCGTAACGGTTCCGGGGTTCCCCACACCACACGGCGGTACAGGGGTAGTGTCGGCGCGCGCGCCACCAGCGGCACCCCGAGCGGATGGATTCTCGGGGTGCTGCCGCAGCGCTCGGCCACCAAAGCAGCGTTGCCGATGTGGTCCTCGTGGTGGTGGGTCAGCACCAAATGACGCACCGGGCCATCCTCGAGCACCTGTCGTATGAACGAGGGGCACCGCGGCGGGCCGGTGTCGATCAGCAGGTCGCCGATGCGGTAGACGCCGGTGCTGATGATGTGGCGCCCGGCGATCGAACGATCGACCTGGTAGTAGCGGACGGGCCCGAAGTCCTGCGGCTCGATCATGGCTCTGGATCCTTCGGGATCTCCTGAAGGCGCGCATCGATGGCATCGAAGCGGGCCCGAAGCTGCTGCCGCATCGGTTCCGCGTAGGGGTTGAGCGTCTGGATCGCTTCGAACAGCTCCTGGCTGTCGTCCTGCACCATGCGCATGGCGTCCCGCAGCAGCGTCGCGGCGGGAGTGCCGATCCACGAGCCCGTGCCCTCGATGCCGGAGAGCGCTTGCCCGATGTACTGGGCAACCGCCTGGGTGTAGGCACATTCCCGATCATGGGTGTCGCCGTCGGTAATCAACACCTCCAGGCCCAGCTGCTCCAGAAAGGTCGTGATCGCTCCGAGCCGCTCGGTGCGCTCCGGGCACACCACGATCTTGTGGCCCGACAGTCCGCTGGCGGCGCTCTGGGGTCCGAACAGGGGATGGGTGCCGACAATCTCCACATGATCAGGAAGGATCCGGCACATCCACTCCAGCGGGGCCGCCTTCACCGAGCACACATCCGCCACCAGAGCCCCGGATCTGAGGTGGGGTGCGATCTGCCGCAGCGTGACCTCGAGCGCCTGCACCGGAACCGCCAGAACGACGATGGGCGCCGACGCCGCCTCCGCCAGGGCGGCGGCTTGCACACCGAGCTCGCGCGCCCGAGCCGCCGGGTCATCACGGTCGGCGACGAGGACTTCGAAGTGCGGGCGCAGGTGACCGACGGCAAAGCGGCCGAACTGGCCGAGACCGATGAGCCCGAGTTGCTTGCGACTGGGGTCTGTCATGCGCGGGGCGTCGGAAGGGCCGGGACGATGTAGAGTGACCTGTCGGCGCGACCATACACCATTGGCTCCGGCGACCCCGTTCGCCGGGTGCCGCAGCTGGCGAGTGAGTCCTCATGCACGGCATCCAACCTCCACGAACAGGAGTTGCGGGCGCTCCGCCGCCTGCCGCCGCGCCCCTGAATCGGGTGCCGCGCGCGACCGCCTTTCTTGTCGCCCTGCTGATCGGTGCCTGCACCGGCGTGCCGGACCCCGACCCCGGCGCCGCGGGCAGCGCGACGGAGTCGCTGCGGCAAATCGCCGATGCCGTCTGGGAGTACACGCTGGAGCGCGATCCCACAGTTCGCCTGTTTCAGGGGCTCGCGGTCGAGAACCTGTTTGACTACTCGCTGCAGGCGGCGCAGGCGGACGCGGAGTTGGCGCAATCGGTACTCGACCGCCTCGCGGATATCGAGGTCGCAGCGCTAGGACACGACGATCAGCTCACCTACGCGGTGCTCGAGCGCGACGCCGAGATGACGGTCGAAGGGTTGCAGTACTTCTGGTTCACCAACGTCCTGACGCCCTACTCCTCGCCGCTCAGCTCGCTCGCGAGGCTTTTTGAAGCCATGCTGCTCAATGACGTGACCGAGGCTTCGAACTACCTGACGTTGATGCGGCAGGTGCCGGTGATGCTCCAGCAGATGGAAATGCTGCTGCGCGGCGGCATGGAACGAGGCTTCGTGGTTTCGGCCGCCAACATGGAGGCGGTGGTCGAGTTGGTGCGCTCGACCATCCGACCCCACGACCAGGGACCGTTTGCTATCGACCTGAGCCGCATGGCGGGGCTCGACTCCTCACAGCAGCGACAGCTCCTCGAGGAGCTGCAGGCAATAGTCGAGGTGCTGATCAATCCGGCGCTGGAGGCGTTTCTGGAGGTCCTCGAGACCGAGTACGCGCCCGCCGCGCCGCTGGCGGTCGGGTTGGCGCAGTATCCCGGTGGCGACGATTACTACCGGTATCTGGTGCGCTACCACACCACTCTCGAGGTCACCCCCCAACAGGTGCAGGCAATCGGTCGCGAGATGATCGCGCAGATGCAGGAGGAAATGTCGAAGATCCAGCAGCAGATCGGATTCGACGGCACGACAGCACAGTTCCGCCAGTACCTGCGCACCAATTCCGAGCTCTACCCGAGCTCGCCCGAGGAGGTTGGCGAGAGGATTCTCAGGGCCGCCAACGGATTCTTCGCGCGCGCACAGGAGTTGTTCCCGCAGGTGCCCGAGGCTCCGTTCGGGGTGCGGCGCCTGGCTCCGTCGCTCGAGGGCTCGCAAACCTATGGCTACTACAACCCGCCGACCGCCACCGATTCGACCGGCTACTACAACTTCAACGGCTCGCGGCTGAACGAGCGCAGCTGGATGAACCTGGCGGGACTTGCGTACCACGAGCTCTTTCCCGGGCACCATTTCCAGATCGCGCTGCAGAAGGAAAACGAGTCGCTCCCCGAGCTCCGGCGCGCCACCATGCATACCGCCTACACCGAGGGTTGGGGATCCTACGCGTCGCTGTTCGGGCTCGAGCAGGGCATGGTCCAGGACCCGCTCAGCCGGTACGGCGTGTACATGCTCGAGATCTTTCTCGGAACACGTCTGGTCGTGGACCCGGGGATGAACGGCCTGGGCATGAGCCTGGAGGAGGCGCGACAGTTCATGCGCGACACCACGTTCGAGTCCGAAACCCAGATCGCCACCGAGTCGCTGCGGTATTCCACCGACATGCCGGGGCAGGCGCTCGGATACCAGATGGGTAAGCGCAAGTTCCTGCAGCTGCGCGCCAAGGCACAGGCAGCACTCGGCGACCGGTTCGATCTGCGCCAGTTCCACGGCGTGATCCTGGGCCCTGGCTCGCTGCCGATGACGGTGCTCGAGCAGCACGTGGACTGGTACATCGAACAGACGCTCGCGGCTCCAAGGTAGAGGGCGACCCACGCCACTTCTGCCCGGGCTGCTAGAGAAGCTGAGCGACCTGTTAACGATTGGCCGAACGTCTCAAAACCCGTCCCGGTCGCTCGCCCGT
>JACZXM010000282.1 GCA_022571615.1 Acidobacteriota bacterium
CATGCGCCGCGAGCTGTTCGGCAACGAGCACGGCGACGTGGCCGCCAGCCTCGATAACCTGGCCAACGTATACCACGATCGCGGCGAGCTCGCGGAGGCCGAGCGCATGTACCGCGAGGCGCTGGACATACGGAAGAAAGTCTACGGCCCCGAGCACAAGGACGTAGCCAGCAGCCTGAACAATGTCGCGACCGTGCTGCACGACCGTGACGAGCTCGAGGAGGCCGAAGCTCTGTACCGTGAGTCGCTTGCCTTGACCCGACGCGTGCGGGGTGACGAGCATCCGGATGTGGCGACCGGGCTCAACAACCTCGCCGCGTTGCTCCACGACAAGGACGATCTGGCCGGGGCAGAGCCCTTGTACCGCGAATCGCTGGCGATGACGCGCAAGCTGTTGGGTCCTGGACACCCAGCGGTGACGGTCAGTCTGCACAACCTTGGCGTGCTGTTGCACGATGCGGAGAAGTATCGCGAGGCGGAATGGCTCTATCGAGAGGCGATCGATCTGATCCGGGCGGCCTTCGGAGACAACCATTTCGAAATCGGCGACCTGACCCATAGCCTCGCGGAGCTCTACCTCGACCAGGGCGACTATGCCGCGGCTGAACCGATCTACCGCCAGGCGTTGGATGCCTATCGACGTACCTATGACGCCGATGATCCGATCATCGCCACCGCCAGCGTCGACCACGGCTACAGCTTGATGAAGCTCGAGCGCTACGAGGAGGCCGAAGAGTTGATGCTGGCCGGTTTCGGGCAGAAAAGCGAGGACCTTGGGCTGCAGGACGAGGTCACGCGCAACATCGCCAGGCGAGTCGCCGAGCTGTACGAGGCCTGGGGCAAGAGCACCGACGCCGAGCGCTTCCGGACCCTCGCCGAGGGTCCGTCCGAGAGTGCGGACGACGCCAGCACCGGAGACACCGGCAGTGGCAGCAGCAGGGGATGAGGTCGAGCACGTCCATTCTGCTGGCCTCCTACCCTCAAGCCGCCTCGAGACGCCGGCCACAGCGCCAGGAGGTGCTCGACCTCATCCCCTGCTGCGTTCCCTGCTAGGCTCCGACGGCTACCTCGGTGGCCTCGAGTCGTGCCCGCAGACCGTCGAGCTGCTGGCGGAGCTCCGGTGGAAGCCGGTCGCCGAACTTTGCGTAGTGCTCCTCGATCAGTGGCAGCTCCGCGTTCCATCCAGCGACGTCCACGCTCAGAAGATCACCCATATCCTCGCTGGAAACGTCCAGGCCACCGATGTCGATGGCATCCGGCGTCGGCATGCGTCCGATCGCGGTGTCGATCGCCCCGGCAGTCTCGTCGCAGCGCTCGAACACCCACTTCAGCACCCGGCTGTTGTCGCCGAAGCCGGGCCACAGCCAGCGGCCGTCGGCGTTCTTGCGGAACCAGTTGACGTAGAAGATCTTGGGGAGCTTGGACCCCTCGTGCTCGCGGCCGATCCGGAGCCAGTGGGCAAAGTAATCTCCCATGTGGTAGCCGCAAAACGGCAGCATCGCCATCGGATCGCGCCGCACGACGCCTACGGTCCCGGCCGCGGCCGCGGTCTTGGCCGAGGACATGATCGAGCCCAGGAAGGTGCCGTGTTGCCAGTCGAATGCCTCGGTCACCAAGGGAATGACCGTGTCCCTTCGCCCCCCAAACAGGAACGCGCTGATCGGAACACCGTTGGGATCCTCCCACTCCGGCGCGATGACCGGACACTGGCTCGCCGGAACCGTGAACCGCGCGTTGGGATGTGCGGCCAGACGGCCGGCATCGGGCTTCCAGGGGCGCCGCAGCCAGTCCACTAGCTCGGCCGGGTCCTCCTCGGTCATGCCTTCCCACCACACGTCACCATCCTTGGTGAGCGCGCAGTTGGTGAAGATCGCGTTGCGGGCCAACGACGCCATGGCGTTGGGGTTGGTGTCTTCGCCGGTTCCCGGCGCCACCCCGAAGAACCCCGCCTCGGGGTTGATCGCGTACAGGCGGCCGTCATCGCCGAACCGCATCCAGGCGATGTCGTCACCGATCGTCTCTACCTTCCATCCCGGAATGGTCGGGTTCATCATCGCCAGGTTGGTCTTGCCGCAGGCGCTCGGGAAGGCGGCGGTGACGTACTTGACGTCGCCTTGTGGGGAGGTGAGCTTGAGGATGAGCATGTGCTCGGCCATCCAGCCCTGGTCGCGCGCCTGCACCGAGGCGATCCGCAGCGCGTGGCATTTCTTGCCCAGCAGCGCGTTGCCGCCGTACCCGGATCCGTACGACATGATCTCGCGCGTTTCCGGAAAGTGCGCGATGTACTTGTTCTCGGCATTGCAAGGCCACGGCACATCCGGCTGTTTGGGGTCGGTGAGGGGCGCGCCCACCGAGTGAAGGCCACGGACGAACCGTGTGCTGTCGCCGAGCACCTCGAGCACTCTGCTGCCGACCCGGGCCATGATGTGCATGTTGCACACCACGTAGGGTGAGTCGCTGATCTCGATGCCGATCCGGGCGATCGGGCTGCCGACAGGTCCCATCGAATAGGGAATCACGTACATCGTGCGTCCCCGCATGCAGCCGGCGTACAGGCCGCGCAGCCTCTGGCGCAGTTCCTCCGGGTCGGTCCAGTTGTTGGTCGGGCCCGCGTCCTCGGCGCGCTCGGAGCAAATGAATGTCCGGTCTTCCACCCTGGCGACATCGGCCGGGTCGGAGCGGCACAAGAAACTGTTGGGTCGCTTTGCCTCGTCCAACCGGATATAGGTCCCGGTCTCCACCATGAGCTGGCTCAGGCGGTCGTACTCTTGGGGCGATCCGTCGCACCAGACGACCTCGTCCGGCTTGCACAGATCGGCGATTCCCTGAACCCAGGCTTTGAGGCTTTCGTTGCTGGTCACTATCAATTCCTCGCCGTACGGTGCGCGCAACCGTGCGCTCGGGCTGTGTGCCAGAGAGATCGTACTTCGTCCCCGCTATTCGCGTTCGCCAGTGTGCCGGTCCTGACAAGTCATGCGTGGCGGGATAGCCTACGGGGAAACAAGCTGCCGGCGGGTCGGCCCAGGAGGTGCGCATGGACGCCAGAAAACGAGTCGCGATGATCACCGGGTTGCTGGTGGGGGCGTTGTGCGGTGCCGCGCAGGCGCAGGAGCGTTTGCCCGTCATTCCCGATCCCGACATGTTGAATCGTGAGATCAACGCGCGGCTGAACGCCGACAAGATCTGTTGGACTCAAGGTGAGCCAGTAGCGGCCGATTGGGTCGCGCGCCAGGACCCCGGCTATCGGCGCGATGTCTTCAGCCGCTACTTCCTCGAGGAGATCAAGGACGGCTGGCGCTGGTTCCGCCGCGACGGCAGCCAGGGCAACAGCATCCGCGCCACCAGCTCGGCTCAGGTCGAGGGGTTGACGGAGTCGGAGCTCGAGGCGCACCACGGCAAGAGGGACAGGACCGGCTGGGCTCAATTTTCGGTCCAAGGGCCGCTGAGCAACGGCAAGATTCGCTTCGAATGGACCGTGCCCCCGGAGCGGATTTGTATGGCCGATGGACTGAGGCTCGAGGCGGTTGCGGAGGTGGTCGAGGGCAACCCGGGATCTCAGGGCATGGTGTTCATCGTGCCGCTGTCCAAGGACCAGATGCGCATCCAGGGCCGGGAGGTGAAGGCTTGTAGCCCTGGCTCCTCGACGGCGGTCGACAGCGAGATCGGAATCACTCGCGACGAGGGTACCTGCAAGCGCCCGCTCGACCACATGAGCCCGGATGCCAAGTGGTCGATCTGGGTCAGCCTTCCCGAATCCTTCTACGTGGTGTACCCCTATGAGCCGGACGTCGGCGAGCTGGGTTCTCGCCGTCAGTGAGGCACTAGCAGGCCGTGGCTAGTGCAGGCTAAGGCGAAGGAGCATGGTGGATGACGCAGGTCCGGTTGCAGCAGGCGGAGTTACCGGAGAAATGGGTCAAGATCATCGACCAGACCGTTTGCATCGGCTGCCATGCCTGCTCGACGGCCTGCAAGTCCGAGAACCAAGTTCCGCTCTCGGTCAACCGGACCTACGTGAAGGTTGTCGACGTCGGGGTGTTCCCCGACGTGCGCCGCTCGTTTCAGGTCACCCGTTGCAATCAGTGCGAGGATCCTCCCTGCGTCACCGCTTGCCCGACCGCCGCGATGTTCCAGCGACCCGACGGCATCGTCGACTTCGACAAGTCGATCTGCATCGGCTGCAAGGCCTGCATCGCTGCCTGCCCCTACGATGCCATCTTCATCAATCCCGAGGACGACTCGGCGGAGAAATGTAATTTCTGCGCCCATCGGCTCGATGTCGGCCTCGAGCCGGCCTGTGTGGTCGTGTGCCCGACCGAGGCCATCATGGTGGGCAACGTCAACGACCCGTCATCGCGCGTGGCGCAAGTAATCGGGCGCGAGCCGCTAACGGTCCGCCGCCCGGAGAAGGACACGCGCCCGAAGCTTTACTACCAGGGTGCCACCCAGGCGACGCTCGATCCTCTGGCCGCGCAGCGTCCAGCCGGAGATCTGTTCATGTGGAGCGAGCAGAAGAGCGGCGGAAACTACGTGGTATCGGGTGATGCAGGGCCCGCCAAGAGCGCCGCCGCAGCGATGCTCGCCTACGACGTTCCGCACCAGGTGCCGTGGGACTGGAGGGTGAGCGCCTACACATGGACCAAGGGCATCGCCGCTGGCTCGTACCTGGTGGCGGCGTTGGCGGTCGTATTGGGGCTGCTCGATGTTTCTTCGGTTTTGTGGCAGTGGGCTGCCCCGTTGCTGTCGATCAGTTTCCTGGGGCTCACTGGAGCCCTGTTGATCTGGGACCTGGAGCACCCGGAGCGCTTCTACTACATCTTCACCAAGGCGCAGAAACGTAGCTGGCTGGTCAAGGGCGGCTACATCATTGCCGCCTACTCGGCGATCCTTGCCGGGCACCTGATCGGAAGCCTGATGGGGAACCACCAGTTGCAGATGG
>JACZXM010000283.1 GCA_022571615.1 Acidobacteriota bacterium
CAGCGCGGTCGTCGCCGTGATGGCGGGCATACTCGGCAGACAGGTGCGCACGTTCTCGGCGGGATTCCAGGAGCAGGACTACAACGAATTGGAACATGCGAGCACGGTGGCGCAGCGTTTCGGCACCGAGCACACAGCCGAGGTGGTAACCGCGGATGCTGCCGATCTCATCCCGCGTCTAGCGTGGCTGTACGACGAACCCTTCGGCGACTCCTCGGCGCTTCCAACATACTTGGTGGCGCAGGCGGCGCGGCGGCAGGTCAAGGTCGTTCTGAACGGCGATGGGGGCGATGAGAGCCTGGCCGGCTATCAGCGCTACTTTGGGGTGCAGCTTTCCCATCTTGTGCGACGGGCACCCAGAGGTCTGATGGCAGCCGGCGCGCGGCTGCTCGGGACGAACGGAGGCGCCCCATCCCGGGGCTTGCTGACCCGCGCCCGACGGTTTCTCAGTCACGTCGACGAGGACCCCTGGGACCGCTACTTCGCCTGGGTGTGCCATTTCGACGAGCGCAAGAAAAGAGAGCTCTACACTCCCGAGTTTCTCGAGAGCGTGGACATCGACGCATCGCGTCGCTACATCACCGGCACGCTGTTTGAGCGCAACGGGTGCCACCCGGTCGATGCCGCGCTGGGCGCCGACGTTCAGACGTACCTGCCCGGCGATCTGCTAGTGAAGATGGACGTGGCCACGATGGCCCACGGCCTCGAAGGACGCTCGCCATTTCTCGACCACCATCTGATGGAGCTCGCGGCGCGTCTCCCGATACGCCAGAAGTTGCGGGCCGGGACGGGCAAGTACGTCCTGAAGCGGGTCATGGCACCCTATCTGCCTCGGCGCTTGCGATACCGACGCAAGCAGGGGTTCGGCGTGCCTATCGAGCACTGGTTCCGGGGCGACCTGCGAGAACTGCTGCGCGACGTGCTGCTGGATGGGCGTCTGGCCCAACGCGGCTACTTCCGGATGGATGCTGTCGAGAAACTGATTCGGGATCACGAGACGCGGCAGGCCTCCTGGCACTTCCAGCTGTGGAACCTGATGATGATGGAGTTATGGCACCGCAACTTCGTCGATGGCGACGCAACGGCGCCGCAGAGCCGGCTGCGGCCTTATGCCCCGGCGAGAGTGGGGCTGTGAAATCGGTGACTCAAACGCTCCGGGGCGCTTCCCCGGCGGCCGTCATGGGCACGATGGTCGGGGCGCTGCTTGTCGCCGGGGCCCTACTCGGTCCCGTGGAGCCAGTTGGCAGGATGCAGCTGTGGCTGGTTGCTGTTGGCTTCCTGGTCGTCGCAGGCCTGGCACGCGTGTTCCCGCGGGAATGGCCCTACCTGACGGCAACGCTGCTGATCTGGTACGGCGCCAGGACCGTCTTCACTATCCTCGTTTTCCTGACGTCGTACTACTCATGGCCAGTCTTTCCGGAGATGCAGGAACGAGGCGGCCTGTGGAACTTCGTTTGGGATCCTCTGTACTACGACCAGATCGGCAACCAGATCTCTCAGGCGATCGCGGGGAGCTCGGAGTGGCCACAGATCGGGGCGGAGCGCACTTACTTCGCGTACGTCGGTCTGCTCTACTGGCTGCTCGGCCCCAACCCGCTAAACGTCGTACTGGTCAATTCCTTTTGGGCGCTTCCAGGCGGGTGTGCCGCCTACTTCATCGCTCGTAGGGTCGGCTGCAATCCCAAGGGAGCATTCCTGGCCGCGGGGGCGGCCGGTCTGTGGCCCTCTGCTCTTGTGTGGTCCTCGCAGATGCTCAAGGACACGGTGGTCGGATCACTGGTCCTCGTCGTGGTATTGGGTTTCCAGGCGGGCCTGCACGACGATTGGAAACGTTCCTGGATAAGGTCATGGATCGTACCGCTGGTTCTTGCCGTGGTTACAATCGCGGCCTTTCGCTCGTACGTGGCTCTGTTCCTGCTGGCATCGTGTATGGCCCTGGTGCTGTTGAGAGGACTCACTTCTCGCTTCGGTCTCCGTGCTGTCGCGGGCGCTGTCGCGACGCTATCGGTTCTGCTCGTCATGACCATTTGGGTCGGCCAACTCAAGCTCGACGAGGTAACGGCAAGATGGTTGCGAGGGACGCCCTCCGGGCAAACTGGCGCGGTGGCGGGACCTCACGGATCCCGGTCAGACGGCGGCGAGTCCGCGGGTGAATCCGAACCGGCCCCGGGACAGCCAGATCCCACGGATTCATCGACAGTACAGGACATGCTGGTCCACGCACAGCAGGAATTGCGGCGCACCCAGCCCGAATACGTGGGGATTGTACGAGATGGCTTCGGCACTGCCGATGCCGGATCCATGGTCGACGAGAGCACCGAGATACGCACCCTCCTCGACTTCGTCGCCTACTATCCACGGGCACTGGCCATCGCCCTGCTGGCGCCGTTTCCGCCCGACTGGTTCAAGATAGGATACGTGTCTGGGGTCATGCGTCAGCTGGCTTCGATCGAGATGGTCCTGCTGTACGCCGTCCTGGGTTTGTTGGTACTGGAGATCTGGAAGCATGATGTTCTGAAGCTCCCGGTGTTCGGGTTCGTCGTCGTGTGGGTAGTGCTGGGAACGGGATACCTGGCAGCGGCGATCCCGAATGTGGGAACGGTCTTCCGCCTGCGGCTGCAGTTCATCTTGCCGCTCATTATCGTCACCCTGTCATCTGCTGCTGCACGCCGGTTTCCGCGTAGTGAAGCGTGAGCCGCGCCAACCGAGTCTCGATCGAGGTCTATCCCCGTGCTAACTCGAATCGTCGCTGACATTTCCTCGAACCATCGTGGGGATCTCGAGATCGCCACAGCGATGGTCGGTGTGGCGGCCGATCTCGGCATCGATACCGTGAAGTTCCAGTCTTGGAGAGCCGCCCGGCTGCGCCCGGATTTCCCCGACTACGAGGCAACCCTCGAGCGACATCAGCGGACCCAGCTCTCAGACGAGGACCACTGGACCCTGAAGTCTGCCTGTGAGGAACGCGGGGTGGGCTTTCTGACGACGTGCTTCGACAGCGATCGGATCGACTTTCTGGCGACCCTTGGTTTAAAGGAGATCAAGGTAGCAAGCCCCGATTGCGCCAGCTATACGATGATCGGCCGGCTGCTCGAGGTCTTCGAGCACGTGATTGTCTCCACGGGCATGAGCTACGACTCGGAGGTCGAAGAGCTAGCGCGTCGCTTCGCCGGCGAAAACATCACGCTGCTTCATTGTGTTTCCGTCTACCCGACTCCTCCTGAGCAAGCCCATCTCGCGAGGATGCGCTGGCTCCGGGACCTCGGTTTTCCCGTCGGCTACTCGGACCATACGATGGGTGTTGACGCAGGCAAGTGCGCGGTGGCGATGGGGGCCGAGATCGTCGAAAAGCACTTCACGCTAAGCCGGTGTTTGCCTGGCAAGGACCAGGCGATCTCCGGTGAGCCGGAGGAATTCGCGGAGCTTGTGCGCTGGCGCGATGCAGTGGAGGCATTGGTCGGGGCCGCACACCCGGAGCTAACGGGAGAAGAGCTGCGGACCCGCGAGGTCTACAGGGGCAAGTGGGGAGATAACACTTGAAGGGCCGTCAGTAGGTCATCTTCTTCTGGATGACCAACTCGGCGCTCTCCAGCACCTGTGCGATCCGCTCACCGGCGCGCCCATCCCCGTACAGTGGATTCGACTCGTAGCGTCCGTGCTCGATCTGTCGCTCAATCGCCGAGAGGATCGCCTCGGTCGAGTAATCTGCGTCGACAACGTTCAGGCCCCGCTCGCGACCCTGTTGGCGTGTGCCCACATTCACGGCCGGCACCCCCAGGAAGGCACCCTCGCGGATACCGCTGCTGGAATTGCCCACCAGGCAGGCACAGCTGTTGATTAGGCGCGCGTAGTCCTCGGGCGAGTAGTTGATCACAAACTGGATCGAGTCCTTACCCTTCTCACGAAAGATGCGCAGCCCCTTGGCGATCTCGTCGGAGCCGGCATCCACGTTCGGCCACAGCCAGACCGCCTGCATCCCCATACGAGTCACTGCCTCTAGCGTCGTGCGCACTTGCTCGAGCCCGCGCCCATACTCGGTGGTCACCGGGTGCTGGACCACCACCAGGTAGGGGGCATCAGCAGCAGTCAGATTGCCGACACCGCGATACTCCGGTCGAGTGAAGATGTCCTCGGGGAGCGACAGGTCGATGTCGATCAGAAGGTCCAGCGATGGACATCCCGTGAGAAAGACGGTCGACGGATCCTCACCCATTCGCAGGATCCGCTCCTTCGCCTTCTCGCTAGCCGGGAAGTGCAGGTGGGCGAGCTTGGTGATGGCGTGCCGGACACTTTCATCGATCGAGCCCGTGACCTCGCCTCCCTGGGTATGGGCCAGGGGGATGTTCATATAGGAAGCGGCAATTGCAGTGGCCATCGTCTCGAAGCGGTCGGCGACCGTGACTACGATGTCTGGTTTGAGGTTTTCGAACAGGGTGGCGAGCTCGAGGATCGCCATACCGGTGGACTTGGCCATGGTCGTGGGGTTCTCGCCTTCGACCACCGAGTACACCCGGGCAGTCACCGAGTACCCGTCCGCCTCGATCTGACGGATCACCTCGCCGAAACGATGTAGCAGCGCCGACGCACCCACGACCAGCTGTAGCCGCAGGCCCGGATGACGGTGCACGGCCGCCACGACGGACTTGATCCGTGCGTAGTTGGCACGGCTGCCGATGACGATGCAGACGTTGCGAAGATCGGCCATCAGGGTCAGTGTCGCGCGGGGCTTCGAGAGCCGGCTCTTGAAGAAGGGCGTCCGGCCTCAGGAGGAGACGGGGTTCCAGCGCTGAGAGGAAAAGCGGGGTGTCGATCGAGATAGTATGCGACCCGAGGATTCGGGCCAAGCACGCCGGGCCCGAGCTTCGTGCTGGTTGCCCGCAATTCGATCGGGCTGTCGCGCCGCG
>JACZXM010000284.1 GCA_022571615.1 Acidobacteriota bacterium
CCAAATTGTGGGAGAACCATCTGGAATCTGAACGATGACCGCAAGGCCAGCGTATTTTCACGCAATTCGCAAGAAAGCGGCTAAGCGATGGGAACAGCTAGAAGGCGACCCAGAATTGGCTGGTCCATGGCACCAGCTGTTCATGCAGGTTCATGAGGGCATCGGAGTAGGGTTCCAGGCCCCGATTGCTGCCGATGGCGATGAACCAGGCGTCTGGGTCGATATAGCGCAGGTAGTAGGCGGCGGCGCGGAAGAAATCCTCCAGGCGCTTGTTGGGGGCAACGCGTCCCACGGTCAGGAAGATCGCCGGCGCCTCGCTCAGGTGCTGGTTCAGGATCCGATCTCCCGGTGCCTTGTAGCGTGCCAGGTCCATCGGCAGCGGCAGGGTCGTGGTGGCGCCGAAGCCGGTCACCTCCAGGTTGGCGGTGTTGAAGCTCGACACCCCGATTGCCAGATCGATACGACCCGACTTTGCGAGGTCGGCCAACTGCTCGCGGCCGATGGCGGTCAGCCGGGCCACATCGGGACAGGTCGGCGCCAGGAGCTCGGGTGGGGTGAGGTTGTGATAGACGATTGCGCGCTTGCCTTCGTACCCCAGCAGCGCCGTGGTGAGCGGGGAGGGGAGGGCGAAATGCAGCAGCGTCAGGTCGCGCGGGCCCGGCGGGCGAAACTCCTTGAAGTTCCTGACCGTGCCGCGCAGCGGCGCGTCGACCGTGAGGGCATAAAGCCCCGCTTCGTACCCGGCCGACCGCAATGCTGCCGCCAGGTGGATGGCAGCGTCGCCGGTCGCATCGCCTTGGTGCGCCGCGGGCAGGAGCTGATCGACGCGGTGCGGAGCGCTGCTCACGGCCTCCTAGACCCCGAGCCGGTGAAGGTGTTCCATGAACAACCTGGTTACGCGCTCATGGCTAACGAGCTCCAGGGTGCGCTGCTGCCGCTCGAGCAGAGGTGTACGCACAGCGTCGTCCTCCAGCACCAGGGCCACGGTCTCGGCCACGAGGGCGGGATCCTTGTCCTCAAACAGTAGGACACCTTCGCCGGTCGAATAGGGAACGGCCGCGGCGGCGAACGCGAAGACCGGAAGGCACCCGTATATGGCCTCGAAGATGGGCACGCAGAAGCCCTCGTGCTCGGACATGCAAACGAAAGCGTCAGCGACTCGGTAGTAGGCGTTGAGCTCGGCCTGGGTCACGTGGCCGGCAAAATGCACTTCATCGATCTGGAGCCGGCCCACCAGTTGTTGGAGCGCATCGTAGTACGGCGCGAAGGTACGGTGCTCGCCAACGACCAGCAACCGGGCCCGGTGATCGACATAGCGCTGGAAGTATGCGAAGGCACGCAGGATGTCCTCGAAGCACTTGTTGGGCACGACACGTCCCACGAACAGCCAGTTTGGTCGCTCGTCGCCGAAGCGCCCCATGACAATCGGGTCGGCCGCACCGTCGAAAGTTGCCAGGTCGAGCATCAGTGGCAAAACACCCGTAGGCTCGAAACCGAGCTCCTCGAGCTCACGGCGGTTGTACTCCGAGTCGCCCAGCGCCAGGGCGCAGCGTCCGCGCAGGCTTGCCAGCTCCACGCGTCCCATGGCGCAGTCGCGTGCCAGGCCGAAGTTGTACGGGGCGAAGAAACGTGCGGGGGTAATGTTGTGGTAGATCAGGACCAGACGGTCAGGGATCTCCCGCGCCAGGGCCGAGACCTTCGAACCGAGCGAGTAGTGCAGGATCACGAGGTTATCGGGATCACTGATCTCGCGGTATTGCTGATACGGGCGTACCTCGGAGGCCATCCGCGGATCGACCAACTCGACGAAGATTTCGGATTCATGACCCGCGGCGCGGAGCGCATGGCGGATTTGCAGGGCCTCGTTGCCGATCGCATCCCCGTAGGCCGCCGACACCGAGAGCTGGTGGATCGCGCGCCTCATCGTCCGTTCTCCGCGCCGAGCTGCTCGAGCATTGCCTCGTACTTGCCCTCGATCACCGGCCAGGTGTAGTTGTGGGCGTAGTAGCTGGCTCCGTTGGCTCCGAGTCTGGCGCCAAGTCTCTCGTCCTCGCCCAACAATCGTACGCTCTCGGCGAACTCACCCAGGTTGTGGTAGTAGAGGCCGCCGTTGCTGCGCGCAACCTGGCCTTGGAGCACGGCACAGTGAGCGTTGGCAAGCACGGGTCGCGACAGCGCCCAGGCCTCGAGTAGCACCATCGAGAGGCTCTCGTAGAAGGAGGGCATCACCAGTGCGGTGGCGGCCGCCAGGGCGTCGCATTTTTCCTGCTCGGATACACGGCCCAGATACACGATATCGGGGTGATCAGGAATCTCGAGGATGGCGCTGCCGCCGAGCACTAGGCGCGGTGGCTTGTGACCCGCGGCGGTGAGCCTCGCATGAGTCCGAGTGTAGTAGTCAAACAGCTGAGCGCAGCCCTTGTTGGCGTCGATGCGACCGATGTACAGGAGAAAGGGGCCATCGATCCCGCGCTGATGCCGGAAGCGCTGCGCGTCGGGGGCAGGCGGCTCGATGATGCCGACGCCGACCACGACCCCGGGAACCTGATCGGAGCCCGCGTGCTCGAGGATCATCTCGCGCTCCTCGGGCGAGTTGTACATGATGGCGCGCGCGTCGTGGAACATGCTCCGGAACAGCGGCATCTCGATCGCCGGATCGGGCTCGGCGGTGGGCACCAGGATTCCCTGCCCCTGAACCTCCCGCATGGCGTGGAAGGTCGTCCAATAACGGTACGAGAAGCAGATCAGGTAGTCGAACTGTCGTCGGTAGGCACGGATCCACCGCAGCATCCGTGGGGCGTAGGGACCCTGAGCTTCCATCCACGCCTGCGCCTCGCGGGCGGTGTGCTGGCGGTGAAAGACGCGCTCCTGCAAGCGGCCGAAGCGCTCGGGGTCGCGCGGGCGACGTACCGGAAAACGGTACACAGGGATACCGTTGACCGCGTGAACCCCGGGCCGGTAGTCGTTGCGCCAACTAACGTAGTCGCGGGCGCAGGTAGTGAGCACCGTGACCGAGTGGCGCGGCGCCAGGTGTTCGGCGATCAGGCGAGCGTGGGCCTCCGCCCCGCCCGTGATCTCGACGCCATAGCGCTGGACGACGATCCCCAGGCGCACGAACTACCGGTCCTCGGCATCGGCCGCGTCGCCTGCCGCCGCCATCGACTCCAGCCGTTCGAGCCTGCGTGAGAGTTGCCCGAGGTGTTTGCGGAGTCGCGCGTTGTCCTCCAGCAGATCGCTAAGCGCGGCGGCGAGGCCGACGTTGATCTTGAACTGCTTGTACAGCGGCAGGTCGGCGTTAGCCAGTAGCTTGAGGGCGGGACGAAGGAGCGTCCGAATGCCGCGGATCAGGCGGCCCATGGGCCCCGGATGCGAGACCTGCAGGTCCTCCGGCCCGAGATTCCAATTGTCCGGAAGGGCGAGCGCCCGTTGCAGCTCGTATGGCCGGTCGTTGTCGAGGCCGAGGTACTCCTGCAGGCGGGCGTGGGCGCCGGCACGATCGAGGGCAGGTGCGGGGTCCAGCAGATCCTGTTGCTGGGCGTGCGCACGAACTTGTCGCATCAACTCCTGCACGTCGAGGTTGTCGTAGTCGATCCGGTAGTTGCTCTCGGGCATCGCGTGCGTGTGGAAAGGGCGCGGATGGAGTTCCGCGGCACGAAAAGGGACGACCCTGACTCGAGATGTACCGGCGGCACCAGATCCCGCGTCAGAGCTGAGATTCTAGCAGGCTCCGGCCTGCTAGCAGTCTCTGGCGGTGATCCGCCATGCTGGCCCTGTCGACGTTCGGCTACATCAGGCTGAGCCCGGTCGGGCAGGTCCCGTCATCTTCCGTGGAGCTGCCTGAGGCCTCGAGTTACCACCGCCGGAACGACGCTCGTGTGGGTCTCGTCCTCGAACACATGGACCGTCAGCTCCAACGACGGGTACCGCCGGGCTTTGAGTCGTTGTTCCAGCGAGCGAACGTTCGTCACCATCTGGAATCGCTCCATCCAGGGCACGCCCTGACCCTCCTCGAGTGCCCCCACTCCCAGGAACACGCGGGCGGCCAGATCCTCGGACCGATCTGCGAGTTGAGCCTCGAGGTCAAAGAGCAAAGCACCGCCACCCGGGATGATCTCGGGTCGCGGCGCTCTGAGAGCCGTTTTGCGTGCTGTGCGGCGAATCCCGCAAGGATCACGGCTTGCAGCTATGACAGTTGGCCTGAGAACAGGAAGATCAGCAGGATCGCGATTAGTAGCGTGTAGATCGCCAGCGATTCGATCAGAACCAGGCCGAAGATCATCGACCCGCGGATCGCGCCCGCGGCGCTCGGGTTGCGTGCGATGCCCTCCAGGGCAGCGGCGATCGCACGGCTCTGGGCGATGCCGCACGCGGCGGCCGCGATCGCAATGCCGAAACCGGCTGCGATGGCGATGCCGTGGTAGACGTCGAAGACGTTGGCCTCCGCATCGGCTGCCTGGGCCAGCGCGAGACTTGGTGTGAGCAGCGCAACAAGGGCCAGGGTCGCAACGAAGGCGAACCGCTTGGTCATCAGGGTGCTCCTTTCAGCGGGTAAGCGCCGACGATGCGGCGAGGAGGCCGTGGTGGAAGTGTGATGGGTCTGGTACCACCGCCAAGGGTGCAGATGCAAGGCGCCGCGACGTCGGCGATGCCAACGTGCATCGTCAGGGAGAGGCAACGCCGCAGATGCGCCCTTGGCGGCGTAACCCTTCGGGCAAGTGGGATTTACGGGCGAATGGCAGCGTCGCAACTCCTCCGCGATGTCGCCAGCATCGCCTCCTCGTCGCTCCTTGCCCTCACCCGTAACTCCCACTTGCCAGACCCACCACACTTCCACCACGGCCTCCTAGCCTGTATTTCTCAACGGG
>JACZXM010000285.1 GCA_022571615.1 Acidobacteriota bacterium
AAAACTCCCAGCCAGGGTCAAAGGGCGTTTCCATTGCGCCGTGGTGGGCAGTCTACGCCGCGTGCAGCGCCGGGTCCACGGTCACACCAGGCGTCCGGGCAAGGCAAGGGGCCTGTTCTTCCCCCCCGACCAAGCTGCTGTGCCATCCCTCTACAGCCCACGCTGTCGGGCCAGCGCCTCCGCATACCACACGAGCTCCTCGACGAAGCGCTCGGCGCGACGGTCGAAGTTCTTATCCAGCGCACGACCGTCTTCGTCGAGCGTTTCATGGATGTGGGGCACGGTGATTGCGGCTGGAATGGGGACCGCACCGAGGTTCATCATCACGATTCGCAGCTGCTGCAGCACGACGATGCCGCCGAACGCCCCGACCGAGTGGGTTACGATGCCGACCGGCTTGCGGCGAAACTCCGAACCGAGGTGGTCGATCGCGTTCTTGAGCACGCCCGGGTAGCCTTTGTTGTACTCCGGAGTGGCGATCACGATCGCGTCAGCAGCGTCGATATGGCGGCCGAATTCGACCAGACGCTGGGGCGGTTCTTCCAACTTACTGAGGCGCTCCTCCATCATCGGCAAGTCGTAGTGCGCCAGATCGATGAGCACGGGATCAATGCCTGGATGGGACTCGAGCTTGGCGTAGATGAGCTTGGCCAACCGTGGCGTATAGCGGCCACGGCGAGTGCTCCCGATGATCACCGGGATACTGAGGGTCGTCATCGCTCTCTCCCCTTCGGCGTCAGGCGACGGCCGTGAACATGCGGGCGCGAGCAAGCCTAACAGGGGGTCGGATGAACCGGAGGGAACGCCCTGCTGCTGCCACTGCCGGTGTCTCCGGCGGTCGGGGTGGGAGGCGATGGGTCAAGCGGAGGTTCCATGATCAGGAGGGCCAGCAGCGCCGTGCGCTGCGCCATTTGGTTCAGATCCACGTACTCGTGGGCCGCATGGGCGCCATCGCCGACGGCTCCCAGACCATCGAGGGTGGGAGACAACGTGCAGGTAATGTTTCCGTCGGAGCCTCCTCCCGCCATGCCCTCTTGGATCTCGAATCCGAGCTCCTCGGCAAGGCGGCGGGCCGCGAGCCACAGGCTATGGCTGGCTGCGGTAGGCTCCATCGGCTGCCGCGCCACCGCGGCCTGGATCTCGACCTGCACCTCGGGATTCGACGGTCGCAGGTTGCGGATCACCGCGTCGATGCGGCGTGCGTCTTCGCGTGTAGGGGCCCGGACATCGACCCAGGCACTGCTCTCGGGCGCGATGACATTCGGGCGCAATCCACCCTCGATGGTTCCGACATTCACCGAGATGCCGCGATCCGGATCGTTGAGCCCGAACAGCCGCTGCACCAGGATCGAGAGCTCCAGGATCGCGCTTACGCCTTGCTCGGGATTGAGCCCCGCATGCGCCGCGCGCCCTTTGACCAGGATGTGGTACTGGGCTACGCCCTTGCGGGCGGTCTTGAGCTTGCCCGATGGCGTGAGCGACGGTTCCATGACCAGCGTTCGGTTGGCCATGCGCGCGAGCCGGCGGATAAAGCGCTCGGACTCCTTGGAGCCGATCTCCTCGTCGGCGTTGATCAGCACCACCGGGGCTACCTGCGGCTCGAGCCCGAGATCGTGCAGCAGCCGCAGCGCGAACACGGTGTGCGTGAGGCCTGCCTTCATGTCGTAGACGCCGGGCCCATGCATGCGACCATCGGTGATCCGAATCGGCATCTGCTCCAGGGTCCCCACCGGCCAGACGGTGTCGCAGTGCCCGAGCAGCAGCTGCAGCTCCTCTCGCCCTGCTCGCCGCGGCCGAGCCAGCAGGAACCCTGCGGTCTCGGATCCGCTGCGCCGACGGCAGTGCATGCCCGCGGCCTCCAGACCCTCCCGTAGCAAGTCGAATGCGGCCTCGATGGTCGACGGCTCCACTGAAGGGGTCTCGATGGATACGAGCGCCCGAAGGAACCGCGTCATTGCCTGCTGGCGATCCACGGCAGCAGCCAGAACCGCGGTGGCCGCAACGCCCGCCCGCTCGTCACGGCCGGTGGTGCCGTACGGCTCCTGCTGGTCCATAGCGCCTCATTCCCTTCAAGTAGGGCTTTCCTGCCTCACGTAATTATCTGATAGGTATTGCGTTGTATAAATGCGTAATCTTATCTTTATCAATAATTTCATGACTACTTCGATGAATTCACTTCTCTTAACCGAGTCTGGAGTCAATGCATAGGCTCGTTACTTTATTTACGGCTTTGGCCGTAGTCTTCGGCTTGCTTCTGCTACCAGCCGATTCCGAAGCCCAAAGTTTGCGCGGCGGCAAAGGCTCGCTCGACCGTCAGAATCGACAGGCCCGGGCGCATGATTTCACCTACCTGACCGACGCCGATCAGGTTCGCCGATTCGCCTCCGCTGGGCTCCTGGTGCGACTCCGAGCCAACCAGAACTTCGAGCTCAAGGACGTGTCGTTCGCCTATGCACGTCCGGCGGTACAGCTGTTTGTGCACCGCCTCTCGGCCCAGTTCCGGGCCGCCTGCGGCGACAAGCTGGTGGTCACCAGTCTGACGCGGCCGAGGATCCATCAGCCCCGCAACGCCTCGGCCCGCTCGGTACACCCGACCGGGATGGCGGTTGACCTGCGGCGCCACAACAAGCCCACCTGCCGGCGCTGGCTGGAGCGGGTGCTGCTGTCGCTGGAAGGTTCGGGCGTGCTCGAAGTGACGCTCGAGCGGCGCCCCCCTCACTATCACGTGGCGTTGTTTCCAGATCCCTACGCCCGCTATGTCGCCCGCCTTGCTGGCGGCCCGGAGAAACCGGTGGTCGATCTTGTCAGCTACACGGTCGGCCGCAAGGACACGCTCTGGCGCATCGCTCGCCAGCACGGTACGACGCCGGAGCAGATTCAGACCACCAATGGGCTGACGTCGACGACGATCTATCCCGGACAGACGCTGAGCGTGCCGCTGAGCGCGCTACCCCAGCGCTGAGGCTCACAGCAGCTCCCATAACCGATCGACGTTCCCTACCTGATCAGCTTCGGAAGGAGACGACCCGTCCGCCAGATGTACTGGCGGTACTCATCGCCGAACTTGTCGATGAGGCCGGCCTCCTCGTGGGGGATTCGATGGCCGAACATCAGGAGGCCGCCACCGATCCACAGCAGGCCGGCCCGCCCCACCCGCGGCTCGGATGGGCGTTGGTCGGCAGTGCGGTGGTACTCGCGGCCGCGTCCCCGAAGCCGAACAGGGCGAGCTCCTGGCAGTTCTACCTACGGTGTGGGTTCGCTCACCAGCGCCAAACCGCGCGCTTGGTTGAGCTTGTTGCCCTCCAGCTCGAGCGTGGCGGCGCAGGCAACGGTTACCCCGTATAGAGCCCCCTTGCCGGGCTGCAGGTCCGTGCCGTCCAGGACGTAGCCCGCGGTCTCGGACGCGATCGCCAGACCGGTAAGAAAGCGGAACGGCAGCGGCAAGGCGCACGGCAGGCTCAGGACGTCGTCCTGCAGCAGCGCGATCTCGGCCACGTTAGCAAACCAAAATCGACCGTCTGGGGCAATGTCGAACCCGGTCGCCTGTACCCCGGGGCCGGTATAGAACCGGCGCGCGCCCTGCCGTTTCTTTCCGACCAGAAACATGACCGCGTCGTAACGGAACTCGAAGGCAGGCGTGATCAATGGCCCGCCTGCTCCTTCGACGAAATAGATCGTCCCGCTCGGGTCTTGCGCCAGCAGCTTCGGGTTGGCCAGCGGTTGTCTGATCGCTAGCTGCGTGAAGTCGCCCGTCTCCAGATCGTACTCCCAGATGCTCCCATCGGCGGGAACTCGCGCGCCGGTCGTTTCGCCCTGGTCGGCGATCAGCAACTTGCCTGCACCATCGAACATGACGTCGTTGGCAAAGCCGAACGAATCGAGCTCGACCAGGGGCGATTGCAGCACCGTGGTAACGCTCGCCACGGTGTCGAACAACAGCACGCGCGAAACAGCCGCGATCGCCAGCAGCTTCCGGTCCGCATCGTAGTCCACCCCGCGAGGCACGAACTGCTCATCCAACGGCATGAGCTTGGCTCGGCTTTCGGGCTCCTCCAGGATGACGCGAACGGCCGAGAACTTGCGCTCCGTGGCGCTCACCAGCTCGCCTGGCTTGAGCATCAACCGCGGCCGCTGACGGAGTACCGGCGACCCGTCGGTCGGCATTCGGGACGCGATCAGGGCAGCCTGATCGTCGCGAAGGATCGCGGTCCGGCGTTCAAGCTCCCTGCGCACCTTCCCGAGGCGTTCCGCGGCCGGCAGTGCCCCCGACGCGGCAGCCGCCGCCGAGAGCGCGACCGCGACGGCGAACGCGCCGAAGACCCGACCTGGCTGGAGATGATCTCGCACGGTTGGAATCCACTCGGAGGGCCGCGGGCGCTTGGCAGCGGCGCCCACTGTCGACAGACTGACGGGGCGCGATTATAGCCCGCGCCACGGTGATTGACCGTTGTGTGGCACCCGCGTACGATGTTTCTCTTCGCGTGGTGAGCGTAGCTCAACTGGCAGAGCACTCGGCTGTGGCCCGAGAGGTTGGGGGTTCAAGTCCCCTCGTTCACCCTGATACGGACCCCAGCGGTTCGGACAAGAAGAACGATTGACGCGCCCGTAGCTCAGCTGGATAGAGCGTTAGCCTCCGGAGCTAAAGGCCGCAGGTTCGACTCCTGCCGGGCGCATTCCCTTCTCAATCAAGAACTGCAGGCGGAGGTTTGGTAACCTTCTGAGCCTTGGTACACGGGCCGCTAGCTCAACTGGCAGAGCAACGGACTCTTAATCCGTAGGTTCAAGGTTCAAGTCCTTGGCGGCTCACCTCTTCCGCGGGCGATGCCGCCTGCCCGCTACATCGGGCGGGTGGCGCCGCGCGACG
>JACZXM010000286.1 GCA_022571615.1 Acidobacteriota bacterium
AGGGGAAGAAGAACCAGATTCGGCGCATGTTCCATGCCATCGGACATCCAGTGCGCAGGCTGGTTCGGGTGGCGATCGGGCCGGTGCGTCTGGGCAGGTTGGGGGTCGGGGCCTACCGGCCGCTCACCGACGCCGAGCTGTCCGAGCTGCGGCGTCGGGCCGGGGTGGCTGCCTCGAGAGTGGGTCGATGAGCCGCTCCGGGCTGCGGATTGCGATCGACGGGCCCAGCGGTGCCGGCAAGTCGACTCTGGCGCGGGCGCTGGCGCAGGAGCTGGGACTGCGCTACGTGGATACCGGTGCCATGTACCGGGCGGTCGCCTGGAGCGCCATGCAGGCCGGGGCCGAGTCGCCGCAGGAGGTGGTGGCGATGTTGTCGCGAATCGAGCTCGAAATCGATCCCGACCCGGAGCGTTTCCGTGTCCGGGTCGGGGGGGTCGATGTGACCGAACAGCTGCGCGATCCGGTGGTGGGCAAGCGAGCCTCCGAAGTGGCCCAGATTCCGGCGGTGCGCACCTGGCTGATGGAGGCGCAGCGCGCCGAGGCCGGTGACGGCGCGGTCCTGGAGGGGCGCGATAGCGGCACCGTCGTGCTCCGGGACGCCGACGTCAAGATCTTCATCACCGCACCCGAGCACGTGCGGATGCAGCGCCGCGCGGCGCAGTTGGGGAATCCCGAAGTCGAGCAGGTGGAGGCAGATATTCGCCAGCGGGACCGTCGCGACCGCCAGCGCCGGGCGTCGCCGCTGCGCGCGGCAGACGATGCCGTGATCATCGATACGGGGTTCGAAGAACCGGCGGCGAGCCTGCGACGAATCCTC
Organism: Acidobacteriota bacterium; assembly: GCA_022571615.1. Lineage (GTDB taxonomy): Bacteria > Acidobacteriota > UBA890 > UBA890 > WLXD01 > JACZXM01. The sequence continues at coordinate 818 of JACZXM010000286.1, forward strand.
GATGTAGTGGCGGCAAGACCGCGTTGACAGCCCTGCCGCCACGACCTAAGATCGGGGCCTGCCCCTAAGGTATCGCTATGCCTTGCGGGCAAATATTTTGTCGAGGAGGAACAACCCCACGATGTCGGACACTAGCGTCCAAACGCCAGAAGAAACCAGCCAGCCGGCCTCGGACGATCTCCTGGCCCAGCTCGATGCATTGGAGGGCGGGCAGGTCGATGCCGAGCTCATGATGCGGATCTACGAGCAGAGTCTGCAGGATCTCACCGAAGGCGAGGTGGTGCACGGCACCATCCTCAAGATGCGTGAGAACGACGTTATCGTAGATATCGGTTTCAAGTCGGAAGGAATCGTCAATCTCGACGAGTTCCGCGATCCGATGGGCGAGCTGATGATCGCCGAGGGCGACACCGTCGAGGTACTGCTGGTTCGTCGCGAGGATCGCGACGGGAACGTCATCGTCTCGCGCGACAAGGCCGAGAAGATGAAGGTATGGGGCCGTATCGAGGAGGCCTACCGCGACGAGGCCACGATCACCGGTGTGGTCACCGATCGGGTCAAGGGCGGGCTTTCGGTGGACATCGGCGTCCGCGCCTTCTTGCCGGGCTCGCAGGTCGATCTGCGCCCGGTGCGCAATCTGGAGGCCTTCCGGGGCGAGGAGATCGAGGTCCGGGTCATCAAGGTCAACAAGCGTCGTGCCAACGTCGTGGTCTCGCGCAAGGCCGTTCTGGAGGAGTCCCGCGCCGAGGAGAAGCAGGAGACCCTCACGAAGCTGATTCCCGGCAATGTTCTCAAGGGCGTGGTCAAGAACATCACCGACTACGGTTGCTTCACCGATCTGGGCGGCATCGACGGGCTGCTCCATATCACCGACATGTCCTGGGGTCGCATCGCCCATCCGACCGAGATGTTCAATATCGGCGACGAGATCGAGATCGTGATCCTGAACTTCGATCCGGAGCGCGAGCGGGTGTCGCTGGGCTACAAGCAGCTCACCCAGGATCCGTGGATCGGTGTGAGCGAGAAGTACCCGGTCGGGTCGCGGATCCAGGGCCGGGTCGTGAGCCTCACCGACTACGGTGCCTTCGTGGAGCTCGAGGAAGGCGTTGAGGGCCTGGTGCACATCTCCGAGATGACCTGGAAGAAGCGTATCAAGCACCCCTCCAAGCTGGTGCAGATCAACGACCGGGTCGATATCGTGATCCTGGACGTGAACGAGGACAATCGTCGTATCTCCCTGGGCATGAAACAGACCGAGCCCAATCCGTGGCGGTTGATCGCCGAGCGCTACCACGAGGGCCAGGTGATCAGCGGGCGGGTGCGCAATCTGACCGACTTCGGTGCGTTCGTCGAGATCGAGGATGGTATCGACGGGCTCATTCACATCTCGGACATGTCATGGACCAAGCGCATCGAGCACCCCTCCGAAGTGCTGCAGAAGGGCCAGGATGTGGAGGTGGCGGTACTCAACGTCGACGTCGAGCGCCAGCGTCTCTCGCTCGGGCTCAAGCAGTTGCACCCCAACGTGTGGGATCAGTTCGTCGACAAGCACAAGGTCGGAGACCAGGTCGCGGGCAAGGTCACGAAGCTGACGAACTTCGGCGCCTTCATCGAGATCGAGGAGGGGCTCGAAGGTCTGTTGCACGTCTCCGAGATCGCAGACCGGCACGTGAAGGACCCGTCCGACGAGCTCCAGATCGGCGAAGAGCTCCAGGTGCGGATCCTCAAGATCGAGACCGATTCTCGCAAGATCGCGCTGTCGTTGCGCGATTCCGGCGACGAACAAGCCGACGAGCACAGCGACGACGACATCCCGGTCAGTCGTTATCAGCAGGACGGCACCATGACGCTGGGTGACATGGTGGGTAATATCTTCTCCGGCTCCAAGAAGAAGCAAGAGGACGAGCCGGCGGACTGAACGCAGGCGCGGACTGCGGATCGAGCTGGCATGAGGAACCTATGACCAAAGCAGACTTGATCGAGGAAGTCGCGGCAATCGGCGGCCTGAGCAAGAAGAGCTCGGAGCAGGTCGTCAGCACGTTCTTCGGCAGCATCGTCGAGTCACTGCGGCACGGTGACAAGGTGGAACTGCGGGGTTTCGGGACCTTCAAACTGCGCCGTCGTAAGTCGCGCATCGGACGGAATCCGAAGACCGGAGAGCAGGTTCAGGTGCCAGCGAAGATCGTGCCCTTCTTCAAGCCGGGCAAAGACCTCCGCGAGCTGGTGAATCAGTAGGCAAGCTGTCAGTTCGGCCTGCGCCTCGAACATCCGATCGCAGCTCCGGGCCGACGGCGAACAACGGGCCATCTTCAGGAGCCGAGTCTTGAATCCACTGTTGAACGAGCGCGAGCAGGAATGCGTGCGGGCGGCGCGGGCCGCGGCGCAGGAATCGGTCGCTCCGCTGGCGGATCGCATCGACCGCGACGGCCACTGCCCGCGCGCGCTACTCGAGCAGCTCGGCGAGGCGGGGGTGCTGGTTTTCGAGGGGCCCAACGCGCTACTCGAGCTGGCCTTGACAGTGGAGGAGGTGGCCCGTGTCAGTCCGGCGGTGGCGACCCTTATCGGCGTCCATGGTGCGGCGTCGCTGTTTCTGGCGGGTCTCGATATGGCGGCCGGGGCCGGCCTGCTGACGATGGCGGCCGGCGACGGACAGCTCGCGGTCATGACCGAGGCGGAGGACGGCTCGATGCGGCTCGATGGTGAGCTGAGCCTGGTGCCCGGGGCCTCGACGGCAGAGCGATTCCTGGTGGTGGCCGGCGCCGACGAGCAGGAGTGCTTGTTCTTGATCGGAGGCCAGACGGCCGGGTTGTGCGTCGGTCCCGAGGCCGATTTGCTCGGGTTGCGCGGCGCCGGTATCGCCAACGTTGCTCTAGAGGGAGTCACGGTAACCTCGGAAGCGAGAGTCGGTGATGCGACCGCCGTGCAGACCGTCGGCGACTACGGGCGGGTGGCGCAGGCTGCGCGCGCGGTCGGGGTGGCTCAGTCGGCCCTCGACCACGCGTTAGCCGAGGTAGGACGTCGCCGCGATGCCGGCGATCGGATCGACCGCTCGCAGTCGATCCAGTGGATGCTGGCCGACATCGCAACCGAAACGGAGGCGGCACGGGTATCGACCTGGCATGCCGCCACCCGGACGCCGGGAGCTGAGCTGAGCGAGACAGCGGCGGGCTGCCGGCTGCTTGCCGCCGAAGCGGCGGTGCGCGGTGCGCGGCGCGCCGTACAGGTATTCGGTGGTCGCGGAATGCTGCGTTCCGCAGGGGTAGAACGCATCTATCGAGACGCCAAGTTGATGGAGATCGAGGGCGGAACCAACGAGGAGCAGCTGCGCCGGGTTGCTGCCCACCTGCTACCGATGGAACCCGAGCCGTCATGGACTGGGCGCTGACATCGGATCAGCGAATGATCCGCGACATGGTGCGGGAATTCGTAGACGCGGAAATCGTTCCGCATGCCGGGGCCTGGGACCGGGCCGAGGAGTTTCCGCGCCAAATGTTCGAAAAGCTGGGTAAGCTCGGCCTGTTCGGCATGACGGTGGCGAATCATTGGGGCGGGGCGGGGCTAGACGGCGTATCGTACTGCCTGGCCCTGGAAGAGCTGGCGCGGGGCGACGCGTCGACCTGCGTCGGGATCAGTGTGACCAACTCCGTCTATTGTTATCCGATCTCCAAGTTCGGAACCGACGACCAATGCAAGAGGTTCTTGACCCCCTGCGCCCGCGGCGAGTGGCTGGGCGCATTTTGCCTTTCCGAGCCCGAGGCCGGGTCCGACGCCAGTGCGCTCAAGACGCGAGCCGAGCGGCGCGGTGACGAGTACGTGATCAACGGACCCAAGGCGTGGGTGACCAACGGTTCGGTGTGCGGGGCGATGGTCGTGTTCGCGGTGACCGACGCGGCCGGGATCGGGGCTCAGGCGGTGGGAATCGCCCGGGGAGCCTTCGAAGCGGGCCGAAATTATCTGTTGGAGCGGGAGGCGTTCGGCAAGAAGATCGCTGAACACTCGGTCTGGGAAGAGCGCGTCGCCAACGCGCGCATCGAGAT
>JACZXM010000287.1 GCA_022571615.1 Acidobacteriota bacterium
GCCCAGCAATTCCATCATCTCTAGGAATGACGCTGTAACATGCGACTACTGCTCATCAACCCACGATTCCGGCTTGTCTGGTTAGTCAGCATATTCGACGAAGCTGGCCTCATGGTTTACTTCACCGTGCACGGCTGGCTGGCCCTGATACTGACCGATTCTCCGTTCTGGGTGGGTGCTACAGCCGCTATGAATGGCGTGGCCTTTATGTTGTTTGGCTTGTTAGCAGGAGTGCTAGCCGACAGAGTTGATAGGAAACGGTGTTGTCAGTGAGTATGGCTGCCCAGGCAGGTCTGGCATTTACGGCAGCAATTTTGGTCTTTACTGACCGGATAGAACTCTGGCACGTATTGGTCATAGCCTTTCTACGGGGCTCTGCAGGCGCCATCAAAATACCCGTCCCGGCCCGGCGCATCGCCTCGAGGATTGCCTGCTCGGAGACCGTGACGATGTCGGCCACGTGGCGGGCGATAATCGGAAAGGTGTGCTCACCGAGCGAGGTTCGCAGCCCATCGGCGATCGTGCGCGGGTCGGTCTGCGGGACGATCCGGCCAGCCCGCAGCGATTGCCGAGCGTCGTCGGCCATTTCCGGCTCGCAACCGATCACCTCGACAGCCGGCCCTCGCGTTTCCGCCGCCAGGCAGGTACCGCTGAGAAGCCCGCCGCCACCTACCGGGGCGAGTAGGAGCTCCAAATCGCCAACATCCTGCAACAGCTCGAGAGCGCACGTCGCCTGCCCGGCAATCGTCCGCGGGTCGTCGTACGGATGCACCGGGTTGGCACCGGTCTGCTGCTGAATCTCGGCCGCGGTGGCGTCGTACTCCTGGGCAGTGGGGATCTGGTCGTCCGACTCGACCCAGACGATGTTGCCACCGTAGCGCTCGACCGCCGCGACCTTCGAGGCCACGGCGTTCTTCGGCATGGCGATATAGGCACTGATCCCGAGCACGCGAGCTGCGAGCGACACCGCGGCCGCCTGGTTCCCCGACGAGCTGGTGACGATGCCGCGCGCGACCACATCGTCGGGCAGCGAGAGCAGGGCGTTGAACGCGCCTCGTACCTTGAAGGAGCCGCTCTTCTGGAAGTTCTCGCACTTGAAGAAGAGCCGAGCATCGAGCTGCGCGTCGAGCGTCGAGCTCGTCAGGACAGGCGTCCTGTGGATGTGGGGCGCGATGCGCTCGTGGGCAGCGGGAATCTGGTAGAGACCGAGACTCTGGCTGCATTCCATACGGGAAACCCCTGTTCCGTGACCGTCTGACTGTATTGGAGGGTCCGGCCGGGCTCAACGCGGCACATGGCTCCAGATATCGCCAACGGTGAACCCGTTCGGGAAGGGATCCTCGGGATCGACGACGTACTGAGCCGTGCCGGTGATCCAGGCCCTCCCGCTGAGCGTGGGGACGACGGCAGGCACGTCGCCGAGCAGGGTCTCGCGCACGAGGCGTCCGGTGAACGTCGTTCCGAGAATACCCTCGTGGACGAAGTCCTGGTGCAGCGGCAGCTGTCCCTTGGCCCACAGGGCCGCCATCTTGGCACAGGTTCCGGTGCCGCAGGGGGAGCGGTCGAGGACCGACTTCCAGGTGCTGGGCCGATCCCAGTCGAGCTTGCCGGTGGAGACGATGACGGTGTTTCGGCGGTGCGCCTCGGGCGTCATCGGCGGTGCGGAGAGCTGGGCGATGCTGATCCCGCGCACCTCGGGATTGAGCGGATGGACGGGCTCCTGCAGCTGCTCCTGAGCCGCGGCCTTGATCATCTCGCCAATACGCGCGGCGTCGCCGGCCTCCTCGGGCGCGAGCGTGAGACCGACCTGGTCGGCATCGGCGATGACGTAGAACATGCCACCCCAGGCGACGTCGACGAGAACCTTGCCGAGCTCCGGCACGTCGAGCTCGGCGTCCAAACAGACCGCAAATGCGGGTACGTTCTCGAAGGTCACGTGCTTGACTTTTCCGTTCACGACCTCCGCACGCACCGGGATCAGGCCGGCGGGCGACTCCAGGGTGAGCTCGTTCATGCCCTCGTGCGACGGCACCATCCCGGTCTCGATGAGCACCGTGGTGACGGCGATGGTGTTGGTACCCGACATCACCGGATACTCGACCTGCTCCATGATTACGTAGCCCGCCACGGCGGCGGGGTTGTTGGACGGCAGGATCAAGTTGCAGTTGGCTGCCGGGTAGCCGCGCGGCTCGCGCAGCATGCACTTGCGGATGTGGTCGGCCTCGTTCTGGAGATAGACCATCTTGTCGAAGATCGTGTCGCCCGGGACGTCCACAACCCCACCGACGATGACACGCCCGGGCTCACCGCACACGTGCGTGTCCACGGCCTCGATGACTTCGCTGACTCGCATTCGTGGTCTGACCTGCTCGATGGTTCTCCCTCGGGTCCTTTCCGCCGCTGCGTCCCGGAAGCACAACCGGCAAGGTCCATACTGAGTCGGCGCTGGGCGCAACTCAACCGGGGGTGTCCCTCTATTCGCCGCTGGGGGCCGGGAGGGAAACACGCGTTGCATAGCTCGCTACGAAGTTCGAATCTGTCACCGCGGCCTGCCCTCCCCAAAGGTGGTCATCTGGACGACTGACGGCGAGAGCGTCGCCGGAGCCACTCGCGCGCTCGCGGATGCGCTCGAGCAGCCGCCGTACCTCCGGCTGTTCCGGGGTCAGGTCCAGAGACCGCTGCAGCAGCTCACGAGCCTCCTCCAGGCGCTCCTCGGCGTAGTACTCCGCAGCCAGGAGGTGGTTGAACAGCTCGGCGGTCTCCGTCGCCCCCGCCAGGCGCGCTCGCTCGTAGAAGCGAATGGCGTCGTAGTGCTCGCCCAGGGCCGCGTTGGCCTCGGCCTGTAGCAACAGCAGCTGCACGTCTTTGGGACGCTCGGCCAACCGCGGCGTCAGAAGCTCGTCCAGCTCTGCGTATCGACCGGCGTCGCTCAGCAGCTGGATCTGCAGCTGCACGGCTTCCTCGTCGTCCGGCGCCCGGCGCAGTAGCTCCTCGAGCACCCGGATCCCCTCGCCGATCTCGCCAATCACCCGAAACTGCCGGGCCCGCTCGAGCATGACGCCGGGATCGGAAGCCGGTGGGTGCCGCCGGGCCTGGAGGATGATGGTCTCGGGCTCGTACCCGGGCACCAGGCGCATTGGCAGCAATGCCGACGGGCCGTCGATGTCGCCCGCGACATCGACGCGGACCCCGTAGTTGCCGGCGACGATGCCGGTCAGATTCAGCCGCACCGCCTGGTTGATCACCCCGTTCGCGTCTGCGCGATCGGGGCTCACGGGCACGACCGTCTGGGCGACGATCGTCCCGTCGCCGGCCAGGATCGAGTACGTGACTTTGATCGCGGCGGCGTGGCGGCCGGCCGGCACGAACACCTGGTGGAAAACGGTGACCCCGTCACGCTCGTCGTAGGGGCCATCGAGCGCCGGCACGACCAGCAGATCGCCGATCTGGAACGGCACTACATCGTCGAGAGGGTCCACATCGTGCAGCTCGCCGACCTCCCGGCAAAGCACGGGGTCTCCCCCGCGGATTCGGTCCGATCCGGGTGACGGCACGTCGAGTTCGAAGGCGACGGCGCCGAACTCGCGCGAAATGTTGTTGGCTAGCGTTGCGCTCACCGTCCGCCGTCCCGGCGTGGCGGGGAAGCGCTCCATGTACAGCACCCGTCCGTGTCGCAGTTCGCGCGCGCGCTCGGCGTCGAGAGCTGACTCGACGACACGCTCGCCGGTCTCGAACACTAGCCGCTGCTGCGCGTCCGTCTGCGACACGCCGACCTCGTAGGTCACGTACCACTCGTCCTCGTGGGCGCGGAGGTTCAGGCGATTCCCGGGAGCCAGGGCCGCGAAGTGGATGAACGGCACTCCGGAGGGATCCAGCAGCGCCACCGCAGTTGCTTGCAGGGGAAGTGTTTCGAACCGCACCTTCGACTCGGTGATCCCGGCGACGATCCGGTAGGCCCACATAGCGTCCGGCATGATCATTTCCGGGATACGGGAGATCTGCGCCAGCAGCAGGTCGGAGCGAAACGGCGACATCCCGGCCAGCATGCCGGCTTCGCTCGGGATCAGGCTGATGGCCGCGGAGGCGATCTCGCCGTCTACGAGATCCCTGAGCACCTCGTAGGCGCCGATCGCCATCGCAGCCTCCTCGGTCATCACTCCCATGTCCATGGCTTCTCCGGCGTTCAGCCGCGCCTGCACCTGGCCGGCTCCCGTGAGCAGCCGCATTGGAGTATCGACGAGCGGGCTGTAGAGGCGCATGTCGCCGGCCCCGAAGTCCTTGAAGAAGACGAGATGGAAGAAAGGCGGGATGCCGAGCGCGGGATCGGCCTGATAGAACCACAGCTCCGCCGGGTACAGGACGAGCGTGTTGGGGAAGCGGGAGATGGAGCGCGGCTCTCCCAGCAGGATGTAGGCGCGTCCCCGTTCCGTGCGCCATCCCGGCAGCGGGGTGTCGCGTCCGAAGAACTTGTTCGCGTAGTCGAGGCGCTCGTAGTGGAGCTCGAAGTATTCGTTGCGCGGAGTCCCGGGGGTCGGATCGCGCTGGCGCCAGAACTCGTTGACGAAGAGGTCGCGCTTGGCGTCGCTGTGGAGCCGCAGGAAAGCGTCGCGTTCCTTGTCGGTGATGATCCAGACGACCTCCTCCTCGACCCAACGACGGTACGGCTCCGCCAGGTCGTCGAGGTCGAGGCGCGGGTAGTCGCTGGTGTCGAAGTCCTGCACGGCGATCCCGGTCGCCGGGGCGAGCGTCAGCGCGAGTGCCAGCGCGAGATCCCTGAGGGGTCGACGCCATCGGTTGCTGCGCAAGGCCACGGTGCTCCTACCCCGGGGACGGGTCCGGCCGGCGCT
>JACZXM010000288.1 GCA_022571615.1 Acidobacteriota bacterium
TGATGCGCGGGTGGCCCCCGAGCCGTCCGCGGCCGAGATCGTAGACGGCGCGCAGGTCGAGGTTGGTGAGCGCCGGCAGGCGGAACTCGGCCAGCCCCGTGTTGTCGAGCTGCGCCGCGGCCACGTAGCGGCCCGTGAGCCCGATACTGGCCCCCCGACCGGTCCACTCGAGCCCGAGGGTGGCCACCAGCTCCGGCGTCAGCAGCGGCCGCACGTTGGTATAGGTAATCGGCTCGCTGCCGATCCAGGCCCCCTGCTCATCGAACACATCGTAAAACTGGGTCCAGCTGCTGATCCGGTTGCGGCTGATGTTGAGGCTGTTGAGCACCGACCAGCCCGGCGCCGGCTTCCAGCGCAGGTCGATCTCCAGGCCGCGCCGATAGGAGCTGTCGACGTTACGACGCAACGGCAGGCCGATCTCGGAAAGCTCGCCGGTGAGGGCGATCTCGTTGGTGAACTCCATCGCGTACAGGTTGGCCTGCAACGCTAGGTTCCGGGTGTTGAAGTTGACCCCGACCTCGAAGTCGAGCACGGCCTCGGGCTTCACCGCCTCCAGATCGTGCGCCACGGTCGCGTTATCCTCGCCGACGAGCAGATCTAGCCGGGCCGGCTCGCGCCGCGCCCGCCCGACCGAGCCGTAGACGCTCAGCCCGGGCGAAAGATCGTAGCGCGCTCCAACCTTGGGATCGAGGAACAGCCAGTCCACCGAGCCGAGATCGATGTCGCCGTGGTAGGCAAACTCGGCCCCGCGCAGCTGCAGGTCGCCAAACAGCAACCAGCGGTGGAATCGGACCTCGAGCTTGGCGAACGCGTTGGCGGTCTTCTTGGAGCCGGTGTTGTCGTAGATTCGGCTGTCGCCGATGTCGAGGAAGTGGTCGCCACTGAAGTCGTTGTAGTGGATTCCGACGGTCGCCGATACGCGCTCGCCGCTGCGACTGGCGGTAACCATGCCGCCCCAGAATCCCTGATTGATGCCGAACTCCAGCAGGTTGCTTTGCGCCACCGGATCATCCCAGAGGCGGAACCATCCGTTGGCGCCGTTGTAGTAAAGGGACCCGGTGAGCAGCGTGTTGTCGCCAACCGTCGTCATGTAGCGCAGCTGCGCGAAATCCTGGCCGAAGTTGTCGCGCTCGGCAGCATCGAGCGGATTGAATCGCCGGTTCACGGCGAGCGTTGCCGGATCGACCGCGAGGAAGGCGAGTTGCGTCTTCTCGTCGCCCGAAAACGCGGTGAGCTTGAGCGAGGAGCGCTCCCCCTGCCAGCCGGCATTCAGAAAGAGGGTGTGATGCTCGGTGCCAGAGCGTTCGCGGTAGCCAGCGCTCGTTGCGTAGGAGAAGCGCCCGCTGATGTGGAAACCGCTGTCGAGCAGGCCGGTCTGGTAGCCGATCGAGGCACGCTGCGTATCGTAGCTGCCGAGCACCACACGAATGTCACCGCTGCCGCTCGGCCCGGGACCCGGGCTGGCAAAGTTCACCGAGCCACCGTAGGCGGGAGATCCGACCGATGAGGTGCCCACGCCGCGCTGGATCTGGATGCTGTCCACGGCGCTGGCGAAGTCGTGGAAGTTGTTGAAGAACAGTGCGTGGTCGGCGGGATCGTTCAGCGGTGCCCCGTCGAAGGTCATGTTGATGCGCGTCTGCTGGATCCCACGAATGCTGAAGTAGGAATAGTTGGAGCCGGTGCCGGAATCCGAATACCAGGTCACCGAGGGGGTGTACTGCAGCAGCTTCGGCACATCCTGCCCGTAGCTGAGCCGGCGGATCTCCTCCCGGTCCATGTTGCGCGTCGTCACCGGCACCTCCTCACCGGCGCGGATTCCCACCACGGTGACCCACTCCTGAATTGCCACCGTCGCCTCGAAGCGGAGCTGCAGCTCGACATTGTCGCTGCCGATCGTCACCCTTCGGGCCAGCGTGCGATACAGGGGGTGGATCACCCGCAGCTCCCATTCGCCGGGGGCCAGCGCCAGCTCGAAGCGACCCTCGGCATCGGTCACCACGCTGGCGTTGCCGTCGGCGGTCGCGACGGTGGCACCCGCCACTGGTGTGCCCGCCGGATCGAGCACCTGGCCGCGCACCGGCAAGGCACTCTGCGCCGGGCCCGGGGCCCGGCGCGCGGTCTCCGTCGCCTGTGCACCTGCAGCGCCGGCATTCAAATTCAAGCCAATCAGCAACAGCACCCCGAGTAGGGGCGATAGGGTCCGTGCTCGCCACCACCCATGGGCGGCGCGATCGGCAGGACCGGAGTAAGGGCGGGGGTTCACGGTCGGCTCGTTGCTGGACATGGTCGCTCTCTCGGGTAGGACGATGACTCGGATCGTGCGCGCCCGCGGCAGCTCGTCGCCAACGCGTCTATGCCATTCCCTCCGCCGGGTTCAACCGGATCAGGTTCCAGGGTGTGTTCTCAGGCCGTGAGGCCACCCCTAGGCAAGGTATCGACTCCTAGCCTCTCGTGCCTGCTCCTGCAGGTCAAGGCCGCGGCTAGCGACCGTGCCGGGTTGCGCGGCGTTGCTTAACTTTGAATTTCAAAGTACATTACGAAGACGCCACGGACGATCCCCAGCTCACGGCACAACATGATCCTGCTCGAGGACCTCCGGTTCGTGTTGCGGCAACAGCGCCGCAGCCCCGTATCGACACTCGCCATCGTGCTCTCGGTTGCCCTCCCGATCGCCATCAACGCGAGCGTGTTCAGCGTTATCGACGTGCTGTTGCTCGGTCCGGTTCCCGGGACCCGCGACTCGGCTCGGCTACTCCGGCTAGGTGGCACCGAGGCGGGACAAGGGCACTTCACCGTCTCGGTCGCGGAGTACGAGGAGATCCGCGATCGCGCGAGTCAGCTGAGCGGCGTGGCAGCGCATCGCTTCAACCAAACGATTCTCCAGATCGACGGGGCGCCTCGTGAGGTCGGCACCGAGATCGTCTCGGCGAACTACTTCGAGGTCCTGGGAGCCGGCATGACGCTCGGCCGTGGCTTCGGGCCTGCCGAGGCCCTGCCGCTGGCGACGCCGGCCGTGATCATAGGGCATCGCCTGTGGCAGCGGGAGTACGGGGCGGACCCCGAGGTGGTCGGACGCAGTGCCAAGGTCAGTGGACTCCCGGTCACGATCGTCGGTGTCGCGGCGCCGGAGTTCTCCGGGGCGTTCGCCGGATTCGACATCCAGCTCTGGGTACCGTTGGGCATCCACGACCGCGTGCTGCCCCGCGGCGGCTCGATCGCGGAGCGCAACGACCGAATCGTGAACGTGATCGCCCGTATCCAAGCCCAATCGACACGCGCCGAGATCCAGTCTCAGCTTGACGCGATCGCCGCCGGCTGGGAGCAACCACTCGGTGCCCCCACACGTGGCCTGGAGGCCATCGCCGCACTCGGGACCTATCCTTTCATCGTGACACTGGCCAGAGGGTTCCTCGGCCTGCTGATGGGTATCACCCTCCTGCTGCTGCTGATCGCCTGCGCCAACGTTGCGGGCCTGCTGCTGGCACGCGCTGGCGCCCGCCGGCGCGAGGTCGCGGTGCGCCGTGCCCTCGGCGCTTCCGGTGGCCGGCTGACCCGGCTCGTCCTGACCGAGGCGGTGTTGCTGGGATGCGCTGGTGGAGTCGGCGGCCTGCTGGGGACGGTCTGGCTCACCGGTCTGCTCTCGTCGGTGAGCCTGCCGGTCGGCATCCCCGTGCGGCTCGGTATCGGCGTGAACGGAAGGGTCGTCGTTTTCTGTGCCCTGGCCAGCCTCGCGACGGCCGTGATCTTCGGCCTTGCGCCGGCGCTACGCAGCGCCCGCGCCGACCTGATGCAAGGACTCCGGGATGCGTCCGGGGGCGGCGGACCGCGGGGTAGGATGCGCCGGGCTCTGGTAGTGCTCCAGGTGGCCGTCTCGTGTGCGCTGCTCGTCGCCGCGGGACTCCTGGTTCGTTCCCTGCTCGCGAGTCGTGACCTCGACATCGGGATCGCGAGCGCTGGGGTTCTGACCGTCCACGCCGACGCCGGGACACTGGGCGAGGAGGAGGCGACGATCCGGGCTTTCTGGCACGCTCTGCGCGAGCGCACCGGCGCGCTTCCAGGAGTCGCGGAGACCTCGCTGACCCTGTTCGTGCCGCTCGCAGGGCGCTCCGACCGGATGCTCGCGGCACCGGCAGACTCCCCTGATCAACCGCGTCCAACGCAGTACAACCTGACCAGCCCGGGCTACTTGCGGCTCCTCCAGATCGATCTGGTCGCCGGCCGTGGTTTCGACGCTCGCGACATCGACGGTGGCGCCGACGTCGCGATCGTCAATGAGCGCCTGGCGAGTGACTGGTTGCAGGGCGAGCCGCTCGGTCGGTCGCTGCGAATCGTCGACCGGGGAGGCTTGCAACGGCTTGTCACGGTGGTCGGCGTCGCCGAAGACAGCACCTATCGACGACTCGGCGAGCCCCCCACGCCGTACATCTATCTGCCAGAGACGCAGTGGTATCGACCCGACCTAGTCTTGCTGGCTCGGGCCCGCTCGGCGACCGACACCGCCGCGGCTAGAATCCACCGACGGGAGACGTTCCTCCGGGCCGGCCCCTCGACGCCGGCCGGTGCCTCGGCCACCGCTGACGCATCGGCGCCGCCTGATGGCGTGAGACCGAGACCCTTTGACCTCTCCCTAGCCAGTGCATCGAAGACACGCTCGCGAAGGATCTGGGGCGCTCGCTTCCTGCCCGCACGGTGATACGCCTCGAGTAGGCTGCGGTCCTGCGCAAAGTAGGACTCGGAGGCCGGGCACCCCTGCACGTGCCGACGAGCCTCGAGTACCTCGGCTTCGGCGAGCCGGGGCCGTTCCGGAGGCCAGAGCGCGTGCCTCGCTTTGGAGCAGTT
>JACZXM010000289.1 GCA_022571615.1 Acidobacteriota bacterium
AGCATGGCGGACAGTCTGAGGCAGTTCGCGGATCTACTAGAATCGGATTATCACCGTGCCTCCAGATACGTTGACGGGTAGTGAGAACAGCGTGTCCCCCAGCGTCAACGAAGGCAAATAGGCGAGGACTCCATTATTGTTACCCCAGATCGGTCCTTGCTTCAGAACAAAAGCGAAGTCAATCCATAGGGTTGTGTCGGTCGCTACTGCTGGTACTGTGAATTCCACTCGGATCGTATCGGCATCCCAGTTGAAACCGACGTCCTGAGGAGGCGGAGTCGGCCGGTCGACTGTCCAAGGCTCCAGACTGGTCCGAACCCACCCACCTTGAAAGAATGCGGTAATCGGCCTCGCACCGTTCGTCACGACCGCAGTGATCGAAGCGATCACTCCGGCCTGTAACGTGTCTGGAGCCTCAATGAGACTCAACTGCCACGGTCTAACGTCGAGATCCACTAGCACCGCACTGTCGGTCACTATGCGAAACGAATCAGACACGTCGCCTGCGAGAATCTCCCGGGTCGAGCCGCTAAGGAACCATGCCACCACGGCAACCCGGTATCCGTCGACGGCAGGTAGCGTGAAGCTAGTCGTGGTGGTGTCGCCAGGGTCCGGAATGTCAATCTCACGGACCGCGTTGACACCAACGGCGTCGGGGAGGTGCTGTACGACAGTCGAGAGAACCACGTGCGCGCGCTTGCTATCGATCGGTGGGGCAACATCATTGCCGGAACGGCCGACAACGGTCATGTATACAGGGTCAGCCCTTCGGGCGATGTGTTCGTGCTCTACGATGCTCCGCTGCCGGAGATCACTGACATCGTGGTGGTGGGCTCGAGCATCTGGGTGAGCGCCTTCGGGGGTGGATCGGGTGAAAGCGGAGAATCGGCGGCGGGGAGCGGAGCGTCGGTGTCTTCGGGAGCAGCAGCGACCAACGGAAATGGAAAGAGCCCCCACGGCGCAATCTATCGCATCCACGCCGACGGCTACGCCGAGCAGGTATGGAGCAGCGATGAGCAGGAAGTGTACGCGCTGGCACCCCTGGCTACCGGGGTGATCGCCGGCACGGGCCCAGAAGGCGAGCTCTTGCGCATTGATGCCAACGGAGATGTCAGTCGGCTGGCCAGGCTCGATGGAGAACAGGTCAACTCCTTGCGTCCGGTGGCCGGCAACGAAATTCTGGCGGCCACCAGCAACGTCGGCAAGCTGTACCGGATCCGCAGCGGCTTCCGCAGCGCCGGCGAGTACGTTTCCCAGGTCAAGGATACTGGCACCACGTCGCGTTGGGGAACGATTCGCTGGCATGCCGAGGCGCCGCCGGCAACGGAGGTTCGAATCGCCACCCGCTCGGGCAACACTGCGACCCCAGACGATACCTGGAGTGCATGGACAGACGCCTACGAGCGAAGCTCGGGCACCGCGGTGAGCTCGCCGCCGGCGCGATATATCCAGTGGCGGGCGGAGCTCTCGAGCCAGGACACGGCGCGAACTCCGACCCTGTTCCGCGTCTCGCTAGCCTACGTGCCGCGCAACTTGCCCCCGGTCATCGACAGCTTCAGGGTGCACCCTGGAGGGGTGGTGTATCGGCAGTCGAGCAACTTCGAGGACGGATTGCCGTTCGCGCAGATCCCTCCGTCGGTGGCTCGCGAGCTGCGAGAGACGCAAGTATCTCAGGGTGCGGGCGCCTCGATGCAGGGGCGCTCGTTTCTCGGGCGGCCTTTCTTCATCGCCGGCCTGCGGACCTTCACCTGGGAGGCCTCAGACCCCAACAGCGATGAGCTGCGCTATCGTCTCGACTTTCGCGGCGAACGAGAGACCGTGTGGAAGAGCATGACCGACCCGATGATCGAGACGATGTACACGTTCGATACCCGTCGCGTTCCCGACGGTGCCTACGTGGCGCGCCTGACTGCCGATGACGGAGCCGCGAACGCTGCCGAGGCAACGCTCACGGCGAGGCGTAGCAGTGCTACCTTCGTGATCGACAACACGCCGCCGCTGGTCGCCGACCTGAGCACGTCGATCGACGGTCGCACCGCCCGCATCACGGCCACGGTGCGGGATGCGACCTCACTGGTGCGACAGATCCAGTATTCCGTTGACGGCGGTGTGTGGCATACAGTAGTAGCCGCTGACGGGGTGGTCGACTCCGACTCCGAGCGCGTCGAGGTGTCGCTGCGGGATCTGGAGCCGGGCGAGCACACCGTGGTGCTGCGGGCAACGGACACTGCGCTCAACGCGGGCGCAGGCAAGCAGGTGTTCGTCATTCAATGATGTCAGGAGGCCGTGGTGGAAGTGTGACCCGTCGCACTATCCACCACGGCCTCTCCAGGGCGGGACGAGGAGTCGCACGCTATGGCGGGATCCGGGTCAGGCAACACGGCGGAAGGCTTGCTGCTGACCGTCCGTTGCGGGAGCCGGCGCGAATGGATCGACCCGATGCAGACGATCTCCGAGCAGATCTTCGCGCTCGTAGGCTTTGGTGAGGAGGAGAGCTACTGGCCCATCCTTGCCGTGCGCGAGGCGGTGATGAACGCGGTGTTGCACGGCAATCGCGAGCGTGCCGACCGATCGGTGCAAGTAGATTTCCGCCTCGGCCAGGGCAAGATCGAAGTTCGCGTCTGTGACCAGGGCGAGGGGTTCGACCCCGACTCCCTCGGTGACCCGCTGGCCAAGGAGAACCTGCTGAGCGAGGGCGGCCGTGGGGTGTATTTGATGCGGCAGTTCATGGATGAGGTCCACTTCTCCTTCCCGGACTCCGGCGGCACCTGCATCCAACTGGTCAAGTCCCTGCCCCAGGAATAGACCGCCGGAGGCAACGCAGCAGATGCGCCCTCGGCGGCGGTACCCTTCGGGCAAGTGGATTTACGGGCGACTGGCAGCGTCGCAACTCCTCCGCGATGTCGGCAGCATCGCCTCGTCGTTGCTTCTTGCCCTCACCCGTAACTCCCACCTGCCAGACCCACCACTTCTACCACGGCCTGCTAGGGGCGGAAGTAGCTCTCGTTTGCGAGCACCTTGCGCGCCTTTGATCCCCGCGGTGGTCCGACGATGCCTTCGCTCTCCATCATGTCCATGATGCGGCCGGCGCGCGCGTAGCCGAGGCTCAGCTTACGCTGGAGGTTGGACACCGATGCCTCGCCGGCCCGCAGCACGAGCTTGACCGCGTCGTCGAAATACTCGTCGCGTCCATCGTCGCCAGTGCCCTTGCGCCTGCCCTTGCCCCGGATGGAGCTCTGCGGGGGCGTGGCGGTGACCTCCTCCACGTGCTCGGGTCGGCCCTGGTTGCGCCAGAAGTTGACCACTGCCTTGACCTCGGCCTCGCCCACATAGGCGCCGTGTACACGTGACAGGCGTGACGTGCCCGGGGCCAGAAACAGCATGTCGCCCTTGCCGAGCAGGGTTTCGGCGCCCTGGGTATCGAGGATGACCCGCGAATCTACCCGCGAGGCGACCCGGAAGCTCATGCGTGCCGGCATGTTGTTCTTGATCACGCCGGTGAGCACGTCGACCGAGGGACGCTGGGTAGCGAGGATCAGATGGATGCCCACCGCGCGCGCCATCTGCGAGAGTCGGACGATCGCTCCCTCCACCACATTGGAGGCGGTCATCATCAGGTCCGCGAGCTCGTCGATGATCACGACGATGTACGGCAGCGGCTTGAGATCCTCAGACGATTTACCCTCGAGCTGTCCGATCTCGCCGCCGCCGCGCTTGAGAATGAGGTTGAACTGGAGGATGTCGCGCACCCCGTACTCGGCCAGCAACCGGTAGCGTCGCTCCATCTCGCGAACCGCCCAGGCGAGCGCGTTGGCCGCCCGCTTCGGATCCACGACGACGGAGGTCAGAAGATGGGGGATATCGGCGTACAGACCGAACTCGAGGCGCTTGGGGTCGATCAACACGAGCTTGATTTCGTCGGGAGTGGCCCTGTACAGCAGGCTCAGGAGCATGCAGTTGAGCGCCACGCTCTTGCCCGAGCCGGTGGTTCCGGCGATCAGCAGGTGCGGCATGCGCGCCAGATCGGTGACCACGGTCTCGCCGTGAATCTGCTTACCGATCGCCAGCGTAAGCTTCGACTTGGCGTTCTGGAACGCCTGCGACTCGATGATGTCGCGGAAGGCGATCGTGGCCCGATCGCGGTTCGGCACTTCGATGCCGACCGTCGCCTTGCCGGCGAGCCGGGCGATGCGGATGGAATCGGCGCGCAAGGCCAGGCTCAGGTCGTCCTCGAGGTTGGCGATGCTGCTGTACTTGACACCGGTGCCGGGCCGGAACTCGAACGTCGTCACCACCGGCCCGGGGTGAATAGCGACCACCTCGCCCGTGACCTTGAACTCCGCGGCCTTGGAGGTGATCGCCTTGGCCTTCGCCATCAGCTCTTTATGGTCGATCGCCTGTTCGTTGTCCTGGATCAAGAGCAGATCGGGATCCGGCAACGCATAGGAACCATCCGGGCCGGCGGGTTGCTCGAACGGCAATGGCTCGGGTTCGCTCGGCGGTGTCATCTCGATCAGCGGAATTGGTTCGTAGATCACGGGCTCGGGAACCGGTGCCCCGAGACGTTGGGCCTTCACCGGTACCTTGAGCGTCAACAGGGGCATCTTTCGGCCACCGTTGGACTCGGCTGGCCGGCTTCTTGCCTGCCGCCGGGCAGCGTATTTCTTGATCACGGCGGTCCGCTGGCGGCTCTTGCGCCGCTGCTCGCGCCATCGCGTCAGGCTGGTTCGCGCCCACCGCCAGTTATGCACGAGAGCGTCCCAAGTGGTGCGCGCGACCCAGGCAATG
>JACZXM010000290.1 GCA_022571615.1 Acidobacteriota bacterium
CGGACGAGTCAGGTGTTCACGAGGTGTACGTGATGTCGGATCCCGATCTGCGCACGAAACGCCAGGTATCCGAAGGGGGAGTGTCCGAACTGCGCTGGTCGCGGAGCGGTGACGAGATCTTCTACCGCTCGGACGATCTGATGATGATGGCAGCGCCCTTCGTCACCGCTCCCCAGTTGGAAATCGGCGCCGGTCGGGCGCTGTTCGAAGACGTCTACGCGCGCGACCCTTTCAAGAACGGCAGCTATGGAATCGGCCCCGACGGTCGTTTCCTGATGGGCCGCCCCGTCGCTGAGCCAAGCATCGAAACCCTGCACGTGATCCAGGGTTTTCGCGAGGAACTCCAGCGCATGGTGTCGGCACAACAGTAGAGTTCGACGGGGCCGCCGCGTCGGGACTTCGAGAACGAGAACGCCGGCCACCGTTGCCGGCGTAACTCGCCCAAGGTCGAGGCGGCGGGAACCGCGCATGCTTGGAGAGATGCTGGAGATGGACTCTGGAACGGCGCATAAGTCGTTTAAATTCAACGATCTAGAGTGGAGGCGGCGGGAATCGAACCCGCGTCCGAAAACCATCCACACGAAGCGTCTACATGCTTATCCCGCCGGTAATCTCACGTCCTGCCAGCCCGGCGGGAAAGCCAGCAGAGACGCCAGCCCGGGATATTGTTTCGCCGCTTCGCCTCCTGGGCACGAGCTTGCGGCTAGCCTGCTGAACGGCGTTCCATCCGACCCTTGCAGGCCCGGGTCGGGGAACGCTAGCGGGGGTTAGGCCGCTAGGGCTACCGGTGTGTCGGCAGTTGCTTTTTTTCTCGCGAGATTTACGAGCATGCGAGAGAGCTCGGCATGCAGCCTCGGCTTCAGCGTTCCCGTCGAACCCCTTCGCCCCCTGCTACCGCGGGAACCGGTTCCGGACACACCCATCACCGCATTTCCCTGTATCCAGTCTACCACCGAGGCAACCACGCGGGCGACACGAAACCCGACCCGACGGGGCGGGCGGGAGAACGGGACGAGGGTGGAGTACTGAGCAGCGCCGCGGGGCGAGTTACCGCTGCTGCGGCGACAACTCGATCACGGTGCCGAGGCGGCTGTGGATCCGCACCCGGCTACGGAATTCCGCCAGATCGATCTTCTGGTTGTCGTAGTCGCGGATGTCCTTGTAGCGCACGCTGATGACGTATTCGTCTTGCTGTTCGTCCCCGTGGCGAGTCGGCCCGAACGCCCAGCGCGGCGGCGTGAAGATCAGCACCGAGATGCGATCGTCCGAGTCGAGCCCTTTGATGACCGACCCGTACTGCGCCAGCGTCTCGATCGCGGCCTCGTTCACCGCCGCCGAGAGTCGTTGGTGGCTGCGCTCCAGGACCTGCCTTGCGGAGCGCTGCAGCTCCAGCACGCTCTGGTAGAAGCCGCGACCTTCCGCGGCATGACGCCTTGCGGTAGCGTGGTCCTCATCGCGGCCTTGCTCGGCCGTATCGACACGCTCTTGTCTCTCGGGCGTTTCCGGTGCGGGCTCGCGGCCACGGCTCAACGGCGCCAGCATCGCCCGCATATCCTCGATCTGGCGCAGGTGAAGATCGGTCAGCTCCGAGTCGGCGCCCTGTTCTAGCTTGTGCTCGAGTAGGTCCTCGAGATCGCGGAGCGATTGGCGGATCCTGCCGGCGCGAAACTCGATGATGCCGGTGTTGATACGCCGCAAGTTGCCATTCGCCGCGGGTCCGAACCCGTAAACCTCCAGTGGCTCGGACAGGCGCACCTGGAAGCTCCGCGGGATGACCGATACCTGCGGGGTCCGAACCGAGAAGATCACTCCGTAGCCGTCGAGGTAGACGCCGTGTGCTGGACTCGCTGCAGCGACGCGCACGATCAATCCGTCGTTTCGGGTGCGGGCGTCGGCATCGCCGTCGCCGACAGTGCGATCATTCGCGCTCACCCGGGCATCCACGTACTCGTGGAGGGTCTCGGTCAACAGACGCTCGAACACCTCGATCTGCTTGCGGCGTCGGGCCTCCTCCTGAGCTGCAGGTGTCGCCTGGGCCTGGGCCGGGGAGGCCGCTACGATGCCGACGAGCGCAACGAGGGCGCCGGCCAGCACCAGGCGGCACCAATCCGCCGTCCCAGCCGCAGTGCCCCTCGGATGCGTCGATGCTCGTGCGCCGCTACTCATCTCGATCACGTTGCTCCGGCTGCCTGTCATCGTTGGCCACTCGGGTAAGGAGAAAATCGACCGCCGCGTTGGTGCGCTGGAGCTCGATTCCCGTGTTCTCTTGCATCAGCCCGAACTCGCCGGCCAGAAACAGCAGGTCGTTGGTGCGCTGCACGTCGAAGGTCTGGTATAGGCCGCTGAGCGCGGCGTCGAATTCCTGCCGCTGCCTCTGCTCGCTGGCGGCGATGATCTGCCGGACCAGGGATCGTACCTGAGCGTCGCGCTCGGTCATGAGCTGCTCGATCACTGGTAGCAGCTGCGCGCGGTCGAACGAGGCCACCGAGCCTCCTTGATCCGGGTGCAGACCTCGGGCGCGGAGCCGGTCGTCGAGCCAGCGCTCCAGATCGGCCTCAACCATGAACCCGCCTGCAGGCGGCTGAGCAGGCGAGGCGGCAGGACGCGCATTCGCAGTCCCCACCGGTATCGCCGCGGTGGGCCTGACAACGGCAGGATCGGCGATCTGGCCGTCGGGCACGGTTCCGGTGCCGGATTCCGTCGCCGGCCACAGGCTGGTGCTCAGCGACCAGGCCCCGTCGGCCCGGGTGATCCGAATGTTGGCCATCGCCGCGGTGAGCAGAAAGCCCATCAGGAAGCTCGCGGCCACCGCCAACCCCTTGGTGGAACGTCTCCACCCGGCCGTCGCCGGCCGACGCTGCATGGCCACGAAGGTGACCCGAGAGGGGGCGGGCTCCACATCGTCCCACGACCGCAAGTCGGCGCGGACCGCCCCGTACGCCGCCTGGCGGGTGGCGCAGGACGCGCACTCCTCCAGATGGGCCTGGACGGCGTTGGCGTCCATCGCGTCGAGCTCACCGTACTCGAGCTCCACGAGTAGCTGGCGAATCTGTTCGCAGTTCTTACCCATAGCGTTACTGTCCTTCGGCCTGTAGGTGCCCCAGGCTCTTTGCCAGGGTCTCGAGGCCGTGGTAGAGGCGGGACTTCACCGTGCTTTCCGGAGTACCGAGTATCTCCGCGATCTCGCGAAATTTCATCCCGTGATACTCCTTCAAAATAATCACCGTGCGTTGCGGATCCGGCAATTGCCCCAGGGCCTCCCGCAGCGCCCGGGCGCGTTCGTTCTTGATGGCCGACTCGTCCGGGGTTGCGCCGGTGTCTGGCAACAGCCGTAGCGAGTACCCTTGCTCGTCGTCGATCGATACGGTCGGCCGGGCTTTCTGTTTTCGGAACTGGCTGCGGCACAGATTCAGGGCGATCTGATACAGCCAAGACGAGAACTTCGCCTGACCCCGATACCGGTCCAGGTTGGTATATGCGCGAATGAATGCTTCCTGACAGATGTCGCGTGCGCCCTCGGCATCACCGAGGTAGCGGTAGACGAACTTATACAGCGACCCTTCCCAACGTCCGACCAGGTCGTTGAACGCACCTACATCACCGCTGACGGTGCGCGCAACGAGCTGTTGATCGCTGGGGGCCGGCGTCGCCTCTGCCATTAGCGCTCCAGATGCCATACCCATTCGTTCTCGTCTCCAATGATTGGGACGATGGCGGCGGGGGAAAAGTCGACCCGAAAGGGCCACGCTGAGCGGTCGATCGGACAACCGTGGCCGTCTCATCTGTGCAGACGGACCTGCTTGCCCGGCTGTGGTGGTCGCAATCGAATCAGGATCGAGACGCTGTCCAAACCAAGAATAACCCGGATTCGGCTGCCTGGAGCATGGTTACCGTGCCGTGCCGCAGCGGGCAAGCACGGTGTTGGTGCCCGTCACCCCGAGTGCCGATGTCGGTGATCGCGCTGCCGGCGGGGGAGCGTCCCCGCGAGCGGCTCCAGGATCTGGGCCCGCGCGCGCTGAGCGATGCCGAGCTGCTCGCGCTGGTGCTCGGCCGAGGCGGCAGCGGGCGCTCGGCGCTCGATATCGGCCGGCGCATGGTGCGCGACGCGGGCGGGCTCCGGCAGCTCGGGCGACGCCAGGCTGCCGAATGGTCGCTGCAACGAGGGATCGGGGAGGCCCACGCGGCCCGGCTCGCCGCCGTGTTCGAGATCGCACGCAGGGTGCGGGGCACGGTGCCGGCCCGCGGCGAGGTTGTCCGGCGACCGGCCGATCTGGCGCGGTATCTGATGGCGCGCTACGGCGACGATGGCGAGGAGAGCTTCGGAATCGTCCTGCTCGACGGACGCAATCGCTTCGTCCGTGAGCTGCGACTCTCGCGTGGCGGCTGGAGCGCAAGCGTCGTGCGGCCGCGGGAAATTTTCCGCCAGGCACTGCTGGCAGCCGCACCTGCGATCATCTTGTTCCACAACCACCCATCCGGCGACCCGACGCCGAGCCGCGAGGATGTTGGCATCACGCGACAGGTTCGTGAGGCCGGCGAGCTGCTCGGAATCCGGGTGCTCGACCACCTTGTCGTCGGCGCCGAGGGATTTGTCAGCATGCGCGAGCGCGGGCTCATTTAGCAGCCAGGGCCGAGTTGCCGCGGATCGTCTCTAACGACCAGGGCGGGACGATGATCTCCATTGACAATTCCCGGCGGCTACTCGCCGCCCGTCCCGCAGCTAGGACTCTGAGACACATCGGACCTCTGGTAAGCGT
>JACZXM010000291.1 GCA_022571615.1 Acidobacteriota bacterium
CCAAGGACGAGTCCCATCGCGTGGACGACCTGCGATACGTCTTCTTCGGCGGCGAACCGCTGAACGTGTCGCTGCTGAAGGAGTGGTTCGCGCGCTACCGCTACGATCGTCCGCTGTTGGCCATGGGCTATGGCACGACGGAGACCAGCGTTTTCACCTGCTACAAGATCTACGACGACACGGACGAAGGATCGACCGACATTGGCCGGTTGATTCCCGACGTCGCCGGTTACGTCCTCGACGGGCAGCGGCGCCTGCTGCCGATGGGGGCCGTCGGCGAGTTGCACATCGGCGGAGCGGGCCTTGCGCCGGGCTATCTCAACCTTCCCGATCTGACGGCAAGCAAGTTCATCACTAATCCGTTCGTCATCGATCCGGGGATGTCCGGCGGCGAGTCGACCGCCTCCCAGTGGAACACCCGGCTGTACAAGAGCGGTGACCTCGTACGCTGGGCACCGGACCGCTCGCTCCGGTTCGTGGGACGCAACGACCTCCAGGTGAAGATCCGTGGACACCGGATCGAGCTGGGGGAGATCGAAACCGTCATCTCGGGCGTGCCAGGAGTCGTGCAATGCGCCGTCGTGGTACGCAGAAGCGGCGATGGGGGGCGGGAGAGCCAGCTCGTCGGCTACTATGTGGCCACGTCCGGTGTCGACTCCGAGGCTCTGTTCGAGCAGTTGCGGGCGACGTTGCCGACCTACATGATTCCCGCGGCCCTCGTCCCCGTGGACCAGCTGCCGCGCAAGATCTCCGGGAAGCTCGACGTCAATGCGCTTCCCTCACCGCAGCTCAGCACCACGCGTGAGCTCGTCGCGCCGCACAATGAGCGGGAATCCAGGGCTCGCAAGGTGTTCGCCGAGGTCCTGGGCGCCGATCCGAAGGCGATCGGCGTCACTGACGACTTCTTCGACCTCGGCGGTAACAGCATTCTCTCGATCAAGCTGGCGAGCCGGCTCAGCGCGGAGCTCAAGGCGGACGTCAGCATCGCGGCCATCTTTCGGTACAGGTCCGTCGCACGCCTCGTCCACACGCTGGGAACCAGGCGGACCCGATCGGTCACGATCCCCCGTGCATTAGCGAGCTCGGACGCCGAGCAAGTCGTGTCGTTCGCGCAGGAGCGGCTCTGGTTCATCGATCAGTACGAAGGCGGAACCGATGCGTACAACATCAACCTGTGTTACGAGGTCGTCGCTGGTGTCGACATCGATATACTCGAGCGTTGCTTCCGGGCGGTGAGCCAGCGCCACGAGATCCTGCGCACGGTCATCCGGCAGCGGCCCGACGGCGGGCTGTATCAATCGGTGCTTGCTCCGGAGAAGGCTCCACTCGAGGTTCGGCACGTCACCTTGACGGGCCCAGACGACCTGGCCTCGCGTTTCGGAGCGGAGAGCAGGTACGAGTTCGACCTTGCCGAGGAGACACCGCTCCGGATCACTTTCTTCCGTGAGGCGGCAGGCAACGGTTCGCAGGCGCGCACGTTCGTCGGGATTCTCGTGCACCACATCGCATTCGACGGTTGGTCGGCCGACGTGATGCTGGACGAGCTCCGCGTCCTCTACGCGGCATCGTCACACTCGCGAGACGGCGCCGCGGAGGCAACGCTGCCCGAGCTGTCCATCCAGTACCGGGACTTTGCCGCCTGGGAGCGTCAGTACATCAGCGGTGAGCGGCTCGCAGAGCTGCTCGGATACTGGAAGAACCGCCTGCACGGTCGGCGGCCGCTGGACATGCCCACTGACCGGGTTCGCCCCCTCAGGATGGACCTCAGCGGCGGTCGAGTTGCGTTCGAGGTCGACTCTGAGACATCGTCGGCAATGCGGCAGCTAGCGCTCGACAGCGGTGTCGGAACGTTCAGCGTGCTGCTGTCCGCGTACCTCCTCATGCTCCAGGCGTACACCGGTCGCAGCGACCTTCTGGTCGGCATGCCCGTGGCCAACCGGTCGCATGGTCAGACGCACGATCTCATCGGCTGTTTCATCAACTCGCTCGTTCTCGACTTCGAGATCGATCGCGACGACGACGTGGAGACACTGATCAAGAAGGTTGGTGCGCGGATAGCCGAAGCCCAGGAATACCAGGAGCTGCCGTTCGAACACCTGGTCGCGGAGATGCGTTTGCCCGTCGACCCCTCCCGACATCCGCTGTTCCAGATCTGGTTCGACGTCAACTCTTTCGGCGAGACGAACACGGACCGACCCGCCGAGCGCGAGTCGGCCTCCTCATTGCTGCGAACCCACACCTTCGATGACGACACACGCGACGGCGAGTCGACGATCACTTCGAAGCTCGACCTCGCACTGGTCGTGAACGACGGAGGCGAGTCGCTCGTGGGAGCCATCACCTACGCCACATCCCTGTTCGATCAACAAACGGTGGAGAGGTTCGCGTCCACCTACCAATCCATCCTGACGCAGCTTGTGAGGGTGCCGTGAAGCTCTCCGATCTGAACCTGATGTCGGACGACGAGCGTCGACAAATCGTCGAGTTGAGCAGAGGCCCTGATCTGCCTTTTCCGACGGACGCCACCATCGCCGACGTGTTCCGCGAGTGGGCGGGCACGTCGCAGGACGTTTCCGCGGTGGTGTTCGGCGAGTTCTCGCTCACGTACCGGGAGCTCGACGAATGGTCGGACCGACTCGCCCGTGACCTGATCCTTAGTCACGGAGTGGGGTCCGACCAGTTGGTGGCGCTGTGCGTCAACCGTAGCGTCGAAATGACGGTTGCCATCATCGCCGTCTGGAAGGCTGGCGGAGCGTACGTGCCGATCGATCCTGAAACGCCGGCTGAGCGCACGCGCTACATGCTTGCCGACACGGCCGTTCGGGTGGTCCTGTGCAGCGAGGCCCACCGGGGCCGGATGGAGCGCATCGCAGCTGCCGACACGGCCATCCTCGCGGTTGACGGTCCGTGGGGTCACGGCCTGCGCGAGACCGGCGCCGCGGGGCCGATGCGGACAGGTTCACACGCGGGCAGCCTGGCGTATGTCATCTACACCTCGGGCACGACCGGAAAGCCCAAGGGGGTGATGATCGAGAATCGCTCGGTGGTCAACCATGTATCCGTCATCAGCAACCTCTACGGCTTCGCTGGGAAGCCGGGTGAGGAGGTGATGCTGCAAGGGCTCAACTATGCCTTCGACGGTGGCGTCGTCCCGATGGTGCTCGCCCTGCTGACCGGCAACACGCTGCTTCAGGTTCGCGACCGTCTGTGGCTGGAGGGCGAGACGTTCACGGACTACCTCCGCACCCATCGTGTCACCCATGTCAATGGGACACCGACCTTCTACAAGCACATCCGCCTGGGCAACGTGCCGAGCCTGAAGCGCATGGTGGTCGGGGGGGAGGCGCTCGACGCCGCGTGCCTCCGTGAGATGACACGTTACAACAAGGTGCCGGTGTTCAACGAGTACGGGCCGACGGAGTCCACCATCTCGACGACCTCATATGCTGTCCGCGAGGACGATCTCGCGATCGGTTGGCCGCAGAGCAACTCGTACGTCCTGGTTCTCGACGAGGCGCTTCGTCCAGTACCCGTTGGCGGCGTTGGAGAGCTTTTCCTTGCCGGCCCCGGGCTGGCGCGCGGCTATCTGAACGTGCCGGAAGCGACCGCGGAGAAGTTCATTTCGAACCCGTTTCAGACAGACTCGGACAAGAGCGACACGTCCTACGGCCCGAGCGGGCGCAACGCGAAGCTCTATCGAACCGGCGATCTCGCCCGCCGGCGCTCCGATGGCGCATTGGAATACCGGACCTTCAGGCTGAACAATCCGGACCGGCTGGTGCTGGACATTCCGAACACGATCAACCGGATGCGGCAGAAAAATTTCCCTGTAAACATGCCTCCCGTGAGGGCTGTTCGGACGGCGCAGTTTAGCCGTGATCCTTTAGTCTCCAGAGTGGTCTTCGACTTGGACTCCCACACTTCCTTCCACGTCCAGCCGCAGGCGAATTCCCTGCTGGTTTCTTTCGGAGATTACGGGGATAACTGGGTGGAAGAGAACGGTCACGCGCTTCACGCGGAGACAATGGAAAGGCCCGCCGCGTTGCCGCCTTTGGCTCAGCCTGTTTCGGAGGAAACGGTTCAGATTGCATCCAATTCAGCGGAAGTGCCTGTGCCACCCTTGCCGGAGCTGCCGGCAGAGCCGATGGATTTTTCCGCCCAGCCGACACTGAGTGTTCAGCCGGAGGAGTTGGCCGAAGCAGCAGCAGTCACGGAGGCAGAAACAGTCACTGAAATGATCACGGCGTTGCCGGAATCCCTCGACATTCCTGAAGCCGGGCAGTCCGCGACATCCCCGGAAGAGGGATTCCCTTCCGGCAGCTATGACGACGCCGAACAGATTCTCGCGGAGATTGCCCCGGAATTGAACCAGGTTTTGATAGAGGTTTCGAAAGAGCCGGAGCCGGAAATTTTCCTGGCACAACAAACCACTTCGTTTGAGATGGCGGCGTTGATGCCCCTGCAAGCTCAGCAGGCGGGGCAGACCGCCGCTACCCCAACCTTTGAGGGCGAGCCGATCTCGTTGAATCTAAAAGATGTAGATTTAAAAGACTTTTTCCGGTTTATGCATGAAATCAGCGGGTTGAACGTCGTGCTGGACCCCCTAGTGAGCGGTGTTGTGACGATAGTCCTCGACGAAGTGCCTTGGGACCAGGCTATGGACATTGTCATGAAGAACAATTCCCTCGGCAGTGAGGTCGAAGGCAACGTCGTCCGGATCGCCACTCTGGCCACTCTCCAGCGAGAG